>SVNW01000103.1 GCA_015066745.1 Ruminococcus sp.
ATTCATGCAAATGTCAAACAGGAGAATTTAAACAAATACATAAAAAGCATCAATTTTGCAATAACAAAACAAAAATGAGCAAATCACGTATATGCGTGGTTTGCTCGTTTTAGGTGTAAAACTTGGGAACAAAAGTTATCAACAAAACTAAAACATGACAGATTTTTGTCGAGTCACTCGATGAAATTTTATCGAGTAGCTTGACGAATTTATATCTGTAATGTATAATATTATCAAGAGGTGATAATCATGGCAATACCCATAAATATAGAAGACCTGATAAACAAACGCACTGTCGAATCATCAAGAATCGAATTAAAAAGTGACTTCAATCCAAATACAATAATCCACTCAATATGTGCTTTCGCAAATGACATTGACAATCTTGGCGGTGGATATATCGTTATCGGAGTAGAAGAAAAAGACGGTTCGCCTGTATTTCCTGTTAAAGGAATAGAACAGCATCGCATAGATAATATTTTAAAAGACCTGGTTGGCTATTGTCGTTGTATCGAACCACTGTATAACCCTGTTGTAGAACCTGTATTATTTAATGATGTTTATATTTTAGTGATATGGGTATCAGGCGGTTACGGACGACCTTATAAAGCTTCTAAAGACGTTCTTGGAAAAGAATCTCCGAAATCAAATAAATATTATTATATCCGTAAATTCAGCAGTACTATAATTGCTTCACCTGACGAAGAAAAAGAGCTTTTTTACATCTCAACCGATATTCCTTTTGATGACCGTCCAAATCTTATAGCAGATGTTGATGATCTGGATATCGGACTTATGCGAAATCATCTTAAAGAAATAGGAAGTACACTATATGAACGCTCAACTAAAATGAGTGCTATAGAAATCGCAAAAGATATGCAATTACTATCCGGTCCTACAGAACGTATCAAACCATTAAATGTCGGAATACTGATGTTTTCTGAACAGCCGGAAAAATATTTTCGTCATGCCCGTATAGAAGTTGTCGATATCCCTGATCCTACCGGTACAAATATGACTGAAAAAGTCTTTACAGGTCCGATTCAAAGACAGCTTAAAGATGCTCTCGCCTATATCAAAAATTACACTATCAAAAAAGTTATTATAAAAGAAAAATCAAAAGCAGAAGCAACGGAGATCTATAATTATCCCTATACAGCCATCGAAGAAATACTTTCAAACTCAGTGTATCATCGTTCATACCAGATAAATGAACCGATAACTGTACGAATCACTCCTTACAACATCGAAATCACCAGTTTTCCCGGATTTGACAGAAGTATCTCGGATAAAAATATCGCAGATTATTCTATTCGTGCAAGAATATACCGCAACCGTAGAATAGGTGATTTTCTCAAAGAACTAAGACTTATCGAGGGAAGAAATACCGGTTTTCCCAATGCAATAAAAGCACTCAAAGAAAACGGCTCTGACCTGTTTACATTTGAAATGGACGATAACAGAACATATCTCTCTGTTACGATACCTGTACACAAATATTTTATCACCGAAAATGATAAAGAAGATAAAGAAAATAAAATAACCGCATATGAAAATAAAATAACAGATACTCTGCAACAAACTCCTCTCTCTATGACTGAACTTGCAAAATCTATGGGATATAAAGGGATAACTGCAAAGCTCAAAAAAATTGTCTCAAAAATGATTTTAAAAGGTACTTTAGAGAAAATTGTGGATAGTGATAATAAAGTAAAAGTAAAAATCAAATAAAAAACATCCCCTTTCGATTTTTCATTAAGCGAAAGGGGATTAATTTTTGCTTAAATAACAAAAACAGCATAAAGCGGTATTGAAACCACATCATCTGTCCAGCCGAAATTTTTCTGTGAAAACCTTATAGCATGATCCGGAGAATATTTTTGTTTAAAAATATTTAAACTCCTTGAAAATATATGCCCTCTATTTTGTATAATTATGCCATTAATTGATAGTTAAGTCAAGAAAAATATGATTTTTGCATAATAATATTGACTTAAAAATCTAAATCTATATATAGATACGATTTTTTTATAAACCTTACAAAAAAGAAATCCTCAATAAACATTTTTGTTTATCAAGAATTTCTTTAAACTACTATGTATCAAATTATTTTTCTGATTCAAGGAATCCTGAATTCATTATCAACAGGCATTGGTGCGAAATATCCTTTTATACAATTAGGATTTACAACACATAACTGTATGTGTGTTTTTTCAACGAAACCGGCACCGGGATATAATTCTTTTCCCTCTGTAAAAACACCTCTGATAGAATCATAAGACTCAAAACCTTTTTGCTTGTTATATTCATGTATCTGCTGTATTACTGCACAATCTAAATTTCTCAAAAGCAAATCCGTTTTTGAACGCCATTTTTATTTTCAGGAATTCTTCGTTCTGATTTTGCTGAATTAATTTTCAACAAATTATATCCAATACGAAGAATATCAGAACTGTGATAATCAGTCAGGTTCAAACAATATCCTAAGTCTATAACCGCACCTACAACACTGGCATCATCATTATATCGTGCTTTTGCCCAATCATAAGCACGTTCATAACTATTTTCCCAAAAATATATTCCATTTCCAAGCCAATCATAATTATTCTCGCTACGTTTGAGATGCTGTCCATCTTTATAACTGAGTCAAAAACTTTCTTATGACAACCATGAAATCCTAGAACCAAATTTGGTAACTTTGAATACATCTCATTTCCCGTATTTATCACCATCCAAAAAAATCCCCTGTCACTATATCTTCTTTTGTATTTCCATTTTCATCAAGAACGCCCATTCTGATAAGAGACTCTGTTGCTATTTTTTTTGCATCTTTCTCATTCATATTATCAAGCTCTTTGATATATTCGTTCATACTCTTAATCAACTCATCGACAGATGGTCTTTTAGTTTCTACCATTGTTAAAAGCCCCCTTTATTAATGCACTATAATTTATTATACTATATTTTAAAGAAAAAATCCATATTTTCTTTTAATGATAAAAATTCAACACATCATTTAAGAGTTTCCTACTATATAGAAAGTAGAAATTATTTTTTTACAATAAATCATCTTTTAAACCGCTCACAAACTACGCTTCTTTCGGCTAAAATCAGTTTCAATCTTATTTTAGCCGAAAACTTTAAATAGTTAAGTCAAGAAAAATATGATTTTTATATAATAATATTGACTTAACTGCAGAATAAACTCAAAATAAAAAATCCCCGATAAACCATCAAATGTTTACCGGAGATCTATAAAAATCACTTATTTAAATAAGCTACAAATTACTTCATAGCTTCTTCAACAGCAACTGCACAAGCAACTGTTGCACCAACCATTGGGTTGTTACCCATACCGATAAGACCCATCATTTCAACGTGAGCCGGAACTGAAGAAGAACCTGCGAACTGAGCGTCAGAGTGCATTCTTCCCATTGTATCTGTCATACCGTAGGAAGCAGGACCTGCTGCCATGTTGTCCGGGTGGAGTGTACGTCCTGTACCGCCGCCTGAAGCAACTGAGAAGTACTTCTTACCAGCGTCTGTTCTTTCCTTCTTGTAAGTACCTGCAACCGGGTGCTGGAATCTTGTTGGGTTTGTTGAGTTACCTGTGATAGAAACGTCAACGTTTTCTTTCCACATGATAGCAACGCCTTCTGTTACGTCGTTTGCGCCGTAGCAGTTAACTTTTGCTCTGAGGCCGTCAGAATATGCCTTGCGGAATACTTCCTTAACTTCACCTGTGTGATAATCCATTTCTGTTTCAACATATGTGAAGCCGTTGATTCTAGCGATGATCTGAGCTGCGTCTTTACCAAGACCGTTAAGGATAACTCTGAGAGGTGTCTTACGAACCTTGTTAGCCTTTTCAGCGATACCGATAGCACCTTCAGCAGCTGCGAATGATTCGTGACCTGCGAGGAATGCGAAACATTCTGTTTCTTCTTCGAGGAGCATCTTTCCGAGGTTACCGTGACCGAGACCAACTTTTCTCTGATCAGCAACTGAACCAGGAATACAGAAAGCCTGGAGACCTTCGCCGATTGCAGCAGCAGCGTCAGCAGCCTTTGTGCAACCCTTCTTTATTGCGATAGCACAACCAACTGTGTATGCCCACTTAGCATTTTCAAAACAGATTGGCTGAATGCCTTCAACTAATTTATAGATATCGAGACCCTTTGCCTTACAAACTTCAGCACACTCTTCGATAGAGTTGATACCGTATTCTTTGATTACAGCAAGAATCTGCTTTTCTCTTCTGTCGTATGATTCAAATAAAGCCATTGTACGTTATCCTCCTTATTCTTTTCTAGGGTCTACGATCTTAACTGCGTCAGCAACTCTGCCGTACTGACCCTTAGCCTTTTCAAATGCTGTGTTAGCATCATCGCCGGCTTTGATGAAGTCCATCATCTTTCCGAAGTTTACGAACTGATAACCAATGATTTCATTGTCTTCGTTGAGAGCAAGACCAGTTACATAACCGTCTGTCATTTCGAGGTAACGAGGACCCTTAGCGAGTGTACCGTACATTGTACCAACCTGTGAACGAAGTCCCTTACCGAGGTCTTCAAGACCTGCACCGATCACAAGACCGTCTTCAGAGAAAGCACTCTGTGAACGACCGTAAACGATCTGGAGGAAGAGTTCTCTCATTGCTGTATTGATAGCATCACAAACGAGGTCTGTGTTGAGAGCTTCGAGGATCGTTCTGCCAGGAAGGATTTCAGAAGCCATAGCTGCTGAATGTGTCATACCTGAACATCCGATTGTTTCAACGAGACATTCCTGGATAACGCCTTCTTTAACATTAAGAGTAAGCTTACATGTACCCTGCTGTGGAGCACACCAGCCGATTCCGTGTGTAAAACCGGAAATATCTTTGATTTCTTTTGCCTTTACCCATTTTGCTTCCTCTGGAATCGGAGCAGCGCCATGAGCTACGCCCTGTGCGATAGGGCACATAGTTTCAACTTCATGAGAATAATTCATAGTCTTAAAAAAACTCCTTTCGGTGTTATGCATTTTTGCACGCTTGCACGCAGTACGGTATTATTATACTACAATATCAGATTTATTTCAAGTATTTTTGCGTTTATTTTTTATCAAAATTAAAACTTTACATTTTTTTAATGTTCTGATATAATTAAAATGATGTCTTAACATAATCGAGAGGAGAATTTTGAGTATGAAAAATGTGATAATCGCCGTAACTGTTCTGTCGCTTTCAATAATAGCTTTTGTACTTATTATTTCATACGAACCAAAGGAAGAAGAATATATCCCAACTACATATGAAGACCAACCGTACACACCTGAATTTGAACTTCAGATAGTTACTACAACAGCTGATTTCTGGGATCGTGTAGCAGGTCTGAAAAAAACAGAAGAATCATCCGCAGAATACATAACCGTTACAGACGAAAACGGTGAAACCGTAACAGATGAAAAAGGAAATCCGGTTACAGAACCTGTTATACCGGGACCACTTGAACTTCCCCCATCACCTGACACAACAGAAGCACCCGAATCTTTACCCGATGACGTGCAAAGTCATGTCAGTGAAAGTGAATAAATCAAAAAATGCGTATCAACCTAAGGATACGCATTTTCTTATATTATTTATTATTGTATATCATTTTTGTTAGGATTTCCTGCATTTTTTACTCTGTTTATTTCCTGAGTAGTTCTCTTTACGTCCTGAAGACCTCTTGTAAAGTAAAGTTCTGCATCATGCAACATATTATCAACATAATGGCTTGTAGCATTTTTGATCTCCTTTGATCTTGCCTGCGCCTGTGTAAGAAGTTCCATAGCTTTCTGCTTTGCTTCTTTGATTATTGTATCATTTGCAACAAGAGTCTTTGCTCTGTCTTCAGCACGCTGAACAATCTGTTCTGCTTTCTGTTCAGCTTCTTTAATGATTCTTTCGCAATCAAAGTCTATAAGCTTAGCTCTCTTTATTTCCTGTGGGATATTTAATCTGATATCATCAATAAGCTCTTTGAGTCGCTCACCATCAATAATTACCTTATTTGAAGCAAACGGAACAGAAGCTGATTTTTCGAGGAGATCTTCCATCTGTTCAAGTATTTCATCAATATTGTTCATAATACTTACTGCCGTTATTAAACGGCTTTCCCCTTTCGTTATAAATTTATAATTTTAAAAGATAAAATATGTGCCACAATCAATTTACCTTCTTGATTCGTGATAAAATATCATCACGTATCGCATCAGGTACAAAGCTGCTTATATCACCGTCAAAAGTCGCTATCTGTTTGACAACGCTTGAACTCAGATACATATTTTCTGCGCTTGTTGTAAGAAAAACTGTCTCTGCGTCAGGATAAAGCTTTTTGTTTGCAAGTGCCATCTGAAATTCGTATTCGAAGTCACTTACAGCTCTCAGTCCCTTTACTATGGCAACTGCACCGACATCTTTTACATAATCAGCAAGCAGACCATCAAGAATATCTATGACAACATTGTCCATACCCTCTGTTACCTGCATTATCATCTTTATACGTTCAGTAGGCGTAAACAATGGTTTTTTGTTGACATTTGTAGAAACAAGTATTATAACCTTGTCAAAAAGTTTTGAGGCACGATTGAAAATATCTATATGTCCATATGTTACCGGGTCAAAACTTCCCGGACAAACAGCTATTCTTCGCATTTAACCGCTCCTTACAAAACTAGTCTTCGTCACAATTTTCGTCATAAACAAACTGACTTACTTCTATTTTACCATATTTATAAACTTTTTTCAAGTGCAACAAACCAACTTTCTCAGGAAGCACTAATCTTTGTTCATGTTCACAAATAACTTTTCCGCCATCTTTCATATGTTCAGAAACGAGTGGCAAAATCTTTTCAAGTATCCCCTGGTTGTACGGAGGATCAAGAAAAACTATATCAAATTTTTCACGTGTTCCGCTCAGAAAATCAGCAGAATCCATATATACAACCTTGCTTTTGTCAACAAATCCGGTTGTTTCGATATTTTGAGTGATCACATTTACAGATGCTTTTGATTTATCTACAAAATACGCCTTTGACGCTCCACGACTGAGAGCCTCTATACCAAGCTGACCGCTCCCTGAAAACAAATCAAGAACTACTGCACCCGGAATCTGAAATTGTACCATAGAAAATATCGACTCTTTCACCTTATCGGTGGTAGGTCTTACGTCATTTCCTTCAAGAGCAACAAGCTTACGTCCCCTTGCTGTACCGGTAATTACACGCATTTAAATTTTCTCCTTCTTAAAAAAACTAAGTTTAACTATAATTTT
>SVNW01000104.1 GCA_015066745.1 Ruminococcus sp.
CAGAGCTTTTGTGGAAGCGGTTTATTACGGACTAAAAAAAGACAGTAAATGTGAAGAATGTTTTGCATTGTTTGAAGAATATCTGAAAACTCACAAAGAACTGATCGTTCTGTATACCATAAAAGGAAATCATAGTATTATAGATTTTACAGAGACATATGGTGAAGAGGATAAAAAAGTATATGATATGCCACTTGACAAACTTGGATTTGTAACAACAAGCTGTGTATATATTACAGACAAAACAAGGATAGATGTTCCCGGATTGTTTAACGCGCAAAATTCATCAAGTTATATTCTGAGCGAAACAGATTCTCTTGAGTACAATATAAGTACAAGAAGACTGAATGTTATAGAATCATCAGTTATAGATATCATACCACCAAATGAAATGCCTAAGCGTGATAAGACTTCATATCTGGATATAGTCATACCAACATTTTTGTCTACAGGCGGTATGCTTGGAGCGAGATTTCTTATAACACAGCTGTCTCCTTCCGGAGCTGCTATGGGCGGAACTATGCTTATGATGTCAGCTGCTATGGGTGTTGTTTCACTTGTAACAACAACTTATAATTATCTGAAAAAACGTAATACTCATAAAGCAAGCGTGAAGGAGTGGAAAGAAAATTATGAAAATTATATTTCACGCATGATAAAAACTATAAAAACATGGCAGGAAAGTGATATAGTTTATCTGAACACTACATATCCTGAGATGAGTGAGCTTTTTAAAAATACCGCTGATATCACAGGTATGATTTTTTCACGTTCGCAAAATGATAAAGATTTTATGATGATAACACTTGGTACTTCAGATGAGGTAAAACCTCTCTTTGAAATCAAGTTTGATAAAAAAGATAATATATTTTATGATATATATTATAAAATGCGTGAAGATGGCGAAGGTATAGATATTATTTTGCCTGATGGTAAAAAAAGAAAAAAACTTACTCCGCAGGAAAATCATAAACTTGATGAAAATAAATTTCTTCTGACAGATCTGGCGTATAATTTTGCTAACAAGGGTCGTATAGATGACAGTAGAATAATAGGATTCAATTATCTGAAAAGCAAAAATCCCGATAAGAAACCTCCGCTTATGCTTGATCTGAAAAATAGTGGTGCTCTTGGCGTTATAACAGATGATAAGGAATTGTCTCATAGTTTTATAAGGCATATAGTGTATGAACTGGCGTTTTATCATTCTCCTGAGGATCTGCAGTTTGTATTTCTTTTTGATGAGGAAGAAGATACGTCAAAACAGAACAGTATAATAGACAATTACAGATTTTTGCCTCATACAAATGAACTTTTTGACGGTGTATCACAATTTGTTTTTGATAAGGAAAGTTCGGGTCTTGTATTTGGACAGCTTTTAAGTATAATGAACGACAGAAACATTCAGAAGAGCGGTAATGAAAATGAAAAAGAAGAAAATGCCGATACCGAAAAATTTACACAGATAGTGTGTATTGTATTTTATGATTACGATATAAAAGAAACCGGTTTTTCAAAATATCTTCCCGAAGTTCCGAAGGAAGGAGAGGCATATGTAAATGAAAACGGACTGACATTTATTTTTATACAGGCTCATAAGGAAATGCTTCCGAGATATTGCGGAAATATTGTTGATATAGATGCAGAAAACAAAAATGAAAGAAAAGTCAGTCTGAGATACAACGTTCTCGACAGAGAAACTCTGAATGTGCTTAGTGAAGATAAAAATGACAAGAGTAAAGCACATCATACCGACAATCTTATAGAGTACAAACATTTTCAGAACAAATTTATATTTGAAAATAACGAATTGTATGACAAAAGCTTTGAACTTGCCTATAAACAACTCAGTGCGATATATTACAAGCGTATAGCAGAAAACGGAAATGTTCCGTCTATGGTATCACTGTTTGAGTTGTACGGTTACAATTCAGATATGGTAGACAACGATACTATAAAAGATTCTATATTGAAAAACTGGAATGATAAATCTGTAAATGACGTAACAAAAAATCTGTCTGTACCGATAGGAAAAAATGAACACGGTAATCTTTATCTTGATCTGTATGAAAAAGCAGACGGTCCTCATATGCTCGTTGCCGGAACAACAGGTTCAGGTAAATCAGAAACAATAATAACATATCTTATAGGATTATGTATGAAATATTCACCGCAGGATCTGAATCTTATGCTTGTAGATATGAAGGGCGGAGGATTTTCAGATCGTCTCGGAGGTCTTCCTCATTGTGTCGGCGTTGTAACAGATACAGCAGGTGAGGAGGAAGGAACACCTGCGTCATATATGCTTAAAAGATTTTTAGAGTCATTAAATGCTGAAATAAAAAGAAGAAAATTACTTCTGTCAAGTTTCGGTGTTGATAATACAGATGCATATATACGTGCGCTGAGAATTATAAAACAGATAAAAAATGCAGATGACGGACAGAACGTTGAAGAACTGATAAACAAGCTTAACGATAAACAAAAAGAAATGCTTAATAAGGATATTTCCGAGCTTAAATCATTGTCACATCTTGTTCTTGTTGTAGATGAATTTACAGAGTTGAAAAGATTTTCAAGCGAATCAAATGACGTTGACTTTATTGCTGAAATAACAACGATAGCCAGAGTAGGACGTACTCTCGGATTTCATATCATACTTGTTTCTCAGAATATTGAAGGTGCAATAACCGATGATATCCGTGTAAACTCAAAAGCAAGAATCTGTCTTAAAGTTGCCACCAAACAAGCTTCAAAAGAAATGATAGGAACAACGGCAGCAGCAGCACCTACCATGCCTTTAAACGGTCGTGCATACCTTCTTGTAGGAACAGGTACAAGATTTGACTATTTTCAGTCTGCGTATACGGGTGCAAATAAAAATATGAATCTTGACCCAACAGTAAAGGTAACTCATATTTTAAATTCAGGCAAATTCAACGACAAATTTTATTCTTCTGACAAGGATAATGAAGCAGAAAAAATCAAAAAGAAAAATGTAAGTGAACACGATACACAGCTTGCATACATTGTAAATAAAATAATTGAGATCGGTAAAAATACAGAACCGGCATTGCAGATATTTCTTCCGCCTTTACCGGGAGTTATAATCGATAATACAAAGTGGGAGGGCATATCTGATGAGTTTTAATAAGATGTTATGCAGATTAGGAACGTTTGACATACCGATAATCCAGCAACAACCGCCTTTTGTTGTGGATCTGCTTGATTCGAATATCGTTTTATTCGGTGCTTCCATGAGCGGAAAAACAACATTTCTGAAAAATCTTATAAATATACTTCATAAAAAGTATGATGAAAAAAGTGAGCGGATATTTATACTTGATTTTGGCGGTGCATTGTCAGAGTATAAAAATATGCCACTGGTAGCAGCGTATTATGATAACTCAAATGAAGAATATGTAAAGAGAATTTTTAGGATAATGGAAAATATTCTGAAAGAAAATATAAAACAACTTGACGGAAAAAATTACAGAGAAGTCGGAGATACACAACCTGTACATACCACATTTCTTATAGATAACTTCAACGCTTTTATAGATGAACAAAGATATTTTTCATATCATGAAAAGTTTGCAAAACTTTCCCGTGACGGACTTTCAAAAGGAATAACAATTGCTGTAACAGCAAGTGAAACAAAAGGTGTTTCCACTTATCTCGGAGGTTTCAGACAAAAAATAGCTTTTGAGATGCCACCCGAAAAATACAGTGAAATATTTATATCCAAAACAGATCTTATCGGAAATAATCCGGGACATGGATTTGCAAATGTTACGATAAAACCTGACGGGATAAAGGGTACATTTAAAATGAGTCTTCCATATGAAGTGCAGTGCTGTCAGCCTGAATCTGTAGATGATGAATTATCAGAGTTTAACAGATGCTTAAAAAAGAAATTTTGCTATAATGAAGATGAGAAAATCTTTAAAAAACAAGCTTTTAAGTATCTTACATTTCCGTCAGAACTTACTGAGGCAGAATATGAAAAATATAAAAGTAAAGGTAATGAAACAGGGTTATCTGTAAGTGTAGGACTTGACTATGTAAATTTTGATACAGTAAGTATAGATTTTGAAAAGTCTCGTATATCAGCTGTATACGGAAAAAAAGAATTCGGAAAGACTAATCTTCTTAACTTATTACTTGATGGTATTTCTCAAAAAGATCCTCAGACAAGGTTTGTCTTTTTTGATGACGGACGTGAGCAGTTGCTTGAAATATATGAGCGAATCAGTAAAAAATATAATTCTGTTATGATAAATAAATTTGATACACTTGAACTTGAACGCAAAGATGGTTCATCTGTAACAAAGAAACTTTCTCCTGTCCAGCAGTTCTATATTTATCTGAATAAGCATTATATGGATCTTGATAAAAAATCACTTGCATCATATTACGACCTTAGTGATCAGCTCAAAAAAGATTATGAAAATGTTCCTGATTGTGAATATGATATAACAGATCTTACGGTATTTGTAATTCAGAGTAAACAGGTTTATCTTAATACTATTGAATGCAGAAGATTTATAAATGTTATACTTCCACAGCTTGCAGCTGTTGCCGATGAAAGAAAGTTTATATTTATATTTTCGGATGTTCAGAAAATAAGTGACGGAGAGCAGAATACATTTTTTAATAATATTATTTCATCTGCTTTTCTGCTTGATAATATTGCAGAATTTGCAGGAGAACGCGGGCAGAAAACTATATTCGGAAATATGGATGTAAAATATCTGAAAGAAGAATACGCACGCTGTGAGTTAGGTGATGGATATTATTATGATGTAGAGGGTGACAAATTACAGAAACTCAAGTATATAAAAAAAGTGTATTAACATTGCTTCTGATACTTTTGGTGTGAGCAAGGTCGTTTGATCTATGTTGTTGATTTTTCTTAATTGAATTGATCGTGAAAATATGATATACTAAAATCATAGTATTATCGTGAAAGGAGAAGCAGATGTGCCAAAATCAATTGCAATCGGTTCACAGTGTTTTAGTGATATGAGACAGGAAAACTGTTTTTTGATAGACAAAACAATGTTTATAAAAGACTGGTGGGAAAATAAAGATTCTGTAACTCTCATAACCCGTCCGAGAAGATTCGGAAAAACTCTCAACATGGATATGATGAACTGCTTTTTCAGCAAAGAATACAAAAACAGAGCAGATCTTTTTGAAGGCTTGAAAATCTGGGAATACGAAGAATACAGAAAAATGCAGGGAACATATCCCGTAATATTTCTCAGCTTTGCAGGAGTAAAAGATATAACATATTCAAAAGCTGTTTTATCAATAGGTAAAAAGATAAGAGAACTATACCTCCGTATGAAAAGCATTATCAAGTCAAATAAATTTGATGAGATAGAAAAAGAAGAGTATCGCAGTTATATGAAAGAAATAACAGAAGATAATATTTCTGATTCATTGAATGTACTGTGTCGGTATATTTATCAGAGAACAGGAAAAAAGATAATAATCTTTCTCGATGAGTACGATGCACCATTACAGGAGGCGTATGTAAACGGCTATTGGGATGAAATGTCACAATTGATGAGAAATCTTTTAAACAATACATTCAAAACCAACGAATATCTCAGTCGTGCAATACTTACCGGAATAACAAGAGTGAGTAAAGAATCAATGTTTTCAGACCTCAACAATCTAAGAATCTGCACAATGTCCTCAGAAGAATATAGTGAATATTTCGGATTTACCGAAGACGAAGTATTTGAATCAATGCAGGAGTACGGATATACAAATAAAGATGAAGTAAAGTATTGGTATGACGGATTTAAAATAGGAAATAAGACCGGTATGTACAATCCGTGGTCAATAATAAATTTTCTTAAAACAGGAAAACTCGAACCATACTGGTCAAATACAAGTTCAAACAGCCTTGCAGGAAAGCTTCTTAAAGAAGGCGATGCTGAACAGAAGCAGGACTTTGAAAAGCTTTTGCGAGGTGAAACTATAAGTAAAGAAATAGATGAAGATATAGTATTCAACCAACTCGACGAAGATAGTAATGCAGTATGGAGCTTGCTTGCTTCAAGCGGATATCTCAAAACAAATTCTATAGAAGATGAAACATATGAACTTGAAATAGTGAACCATGAAGTGATGCGTATGTTCAGAAAACTTGTAAAAGGCTGGTTTTCTAAAAATCGACAACAGTACGGTAGTTTTATAAGATCGCTTTTAAAAGATGATGTGTATAGTAGCAAATAATATTTAAAATAATAAAATATATATTGAAATTTTTATAAAAGAGGTGATCTGTAAAAAATGAGTGAATTAATAACAGCTACAAGAGTAGAAAAACACGTGATCAAATCATCATGCAGTTATTTTCCTATGCTGATGGATTTCTGTCATAAGTCTAAAAATCTGTATAATCATGCAAATTATATCATTCGTAACAAGTTTGCCAAAGAAAACATTTTAGTCAGTTACGGAGAACTTGATAAAATCCTGAAAAAAGACTATGACTATCCTGATTATCAAAGCATGCCCACCGCACAGACAGCGCAACAAACGTTAAGACTGCTCTGCAAGAACTGGAAATCGTTTTTTAAGAGTATAAAAGACTGGAAAAAACACAAAGATAAATATCTCGGCAGACCCAAACTACCGAAATATCTTAAAAAAGACGGTCAATATATCCTTATACTTACCAATCAGAACTGCAAACTACAGAACGGAAAAATCAAGTTTCCGAAAACATTCTGCGGTTTTGAAATAACTCCTGAATTTATTAAAAACGATAATGCAGTATCATTTCAACAGGTTCGTTTTTTGCCAAGAAGAAACAGAATAGTCGTGGAAGTGGTGTACACAGTAGCTGTTTTGGAAGAAAAGCCCGATAACAACAGATATATAGGAATTGATATAGGTGTGGATAACCTTGCTACTGTTTGCAACAACATATCAGACAAAGCTTTTATCATTAACGGTAAGCCGTTAAAGTCAATGAACAAATACTATAATAAAAAAATCAGTCATTATCGAGAAGTTGCAAAAAGAATGAACAATAACGATTACTCTTTAAGAATGCATAAACTAACAGTAAAACGTAATTCAAAAATAGAAGACTACCTGCACAAAGCAAGCAGAT
>SVNW01000105.1 GCA_015066745.1 Ruminococcus sp.
AAAAAACGGGCTGAGCACTGAATCATTTTTTGATTGGGGCAATATCAAATCAGTTTATGATCCGAAAGGAAATGTCAGCAGTATAAACATTATATATAACGCTGGTATGCAATAAAGTTTGAAAGAAATAGAGTCACTTATGTCAATAATAACACTATACAAAGTGAAGAGTAGACAGGAATATTAAAAATAGGAGATTTTGGTATGGAATTAAATAGAATTCAATTAATGGCTGTAAATATCAGTAAAAAATTCAGAGATATATTGGGAAACAGGATTTCAAGCACTAAGATTTATGATGTGGTTGATGTGCCTGATCATCATAGCTTTAAGATTAAGTTTGTGGCATACAATTATTTCTCTATTGTATTTCAATATGAGTTAGATATAATCGGCTGTCATATAGAGTATGGAAATGATGTATGTATTCCACTTACATCTGATAAGCATTGCCTTTCTGATACCGATATTGAACACTATATTCTTGATTTGAAAGATGAAATTGAATTAAGAATACCAGATAAGTATTTAAAATCAAAAGGATGGAATTAAATTATGCAAGAGCAATTCAAATCCAAACGTGTATACAGCGGTAGTAGCTTTTGCAGAGGGCGATTACAGCTTCTCATTCTCGGGTAAAGACCGTGCAGGACATGTCGCAAATATATCATATAACGGCGGAGAAAAATCTAACAGCTTCTATGAAATATTCAATGTAGACGCAACCGTACCAAAAATCAAGACCAATTTTAAAAGCTTTGGAAAAGATGAAGATGATAAAATTTATTTCAACAGCGAGCAGATTGCAAAAATTGAAGTAACCGAGCATAATTTCAATGCTTCGGATATGGGTGTTTCAGTTGAAGAAAAGGAAGTAGGAACAAGTCATACAAGCGGTGGAAATTGGTGTAGTATAAGCTATTACAGCGACCCGAGTTTGCCACTTAAAAAGCCGTCAAACCCTTATAAAATCAGGGTTTGACGGCTATAATTTCATAATTTTTTTGTATTCATATATTCAGAAGATTTTAATAGTTTTTTTAATAGCTTTCAGTTCAGATATAGAAAATAATTTTGGTTCAAGATTAATCCCCAAAGCAGAAAGAACTTTTTTTAATTCTTTAACATTTGAGTGAAACATACGATAATAGTCCCGAGTTTTACACTTTAAGAAAGATGAAGAAGGAAACGAATACAGTTCATTACTCATTTCTGATAATAATGAAACTATCGAAGACCTAATTAAACTTCAAAATATTTTTGGTGGACAATTTATTCGTGCAAATATCAAACAAGAGAATTTAAACAAATACATAAAAAGCATCAATTTTGCAATAACAAAACAAAAATGAGCAAATCACGTATATGCGTGGTTTGCTCGTTTTAGGTGTAAAACTCGGGTTATCCATTGTCTGCATTCCTTTCGCATTTTTGGACCGGTCATCATTATTTTATCAGCATGGTGTATGGAATACAATTACTTTTGAAGAAGATCTGTAAAACTAACAAAGGTGCTTTTTTCTGATTCTGGAAAACCTACGAAAAGTTCATTGATAATTCTTTTACAAATACATTGCGTTTCTGAGGACGATGTGGTATAATAGCATTAGAATATTTTGACCATATATGCCAATATTATAAACAGAGGTGATACGCAATGCTGAATGTTTATTTCGGAGATATGCCTGATACGATCTACAATACCAATATCTACTTTAATAACACATATAAGGACAGCTGGATCACCAAACCGCTGTCAAGAGAGATCATACAAGCCGTAGACCATTCTGAGGTCATTGATGAAAAGACCATTGCCAGTCCTGTTTTTGGAAATATGAGCCCTAAAAAACTGTCTGGTGGTGTGAAGACACTTCTGCTGATCGCCTATGACAAAACAAAGGTCTTCAACGCTTCCACCTGCGGTGATAACTGTGCAGAGTGGATACTGAGAATCGCAGATGATAAGAAAGTGATCATCAATCTGCGTCATCTGATGGATTTCGGCAAGGGCGAGTTTAAGATCAGAGTGCTTAATACTGGTAAGATCGTAAAGAATATGGGCGATCTCGTTGCAGAAGCCGGAGAATTTGTGTGAGGCGGCTATGACAGGGACACATCATGTTGAAGTAAAAAACAGAGACGCTGTTTTCAAGTTTGATCTGCATAGGAATATCACGATCGTCCGTGGAGACAGTGGGACCGGAAAGACAACTCTGTATGATATGATCGCAGACTATACCAGACTCCATGAAGCGAGCGGTGTCAATATATCCTGTGACAAGCCATGTGCTGCGCTGATAGACCTTGACTGGAAACATCAGCTTGTTGACATCCATGACAGCATCGTGTTCATAGATGAAGGTGCAGAATTTCTGAAAACAAAGGAATTTGCACATACGATCAAAGCCACGGATAACTACTATGTGATTTTCAACAGAGAAAGCCTGCATGAACTTCCGTACAGTGTTGAGGAGATCTATGAGATCAAGGCAAGCGGAAAGTATCACAGCTTTAAGAAGATATACAGATCAAACAGCAAGCACGTCTACTATAAGGAAAAGACAGGCTCAAAACTGACATTTGACGCTTTGCTGACAGAGGATTCCAAATCGGGTTTTCAGTTTTATCAGCATTACTTTCGTGACAGCAGCATCGAGTGCTTCACATCTTCGTCCAACTCGGCTATCTTCAAATGGCTTCTGGAGCATGAGGATAGGAAGGTCTTTGTGATCGCAGATGGTGCTGCGTTTGGTTCTGAGATCGACAGAATCCTTAAAATGCGCTCGGCTACAAATATACGTTTGTGTCTGCCGGAATCATTCGAGTGGCTTATCCTGAGATCAGGCTTGATCAAATCAGAGAACATGACAGAGATCCTTGATAACCCATCTTCATATATAGAATGCTCTGAATACTTCAGCTGGGAAAACTTCTTTGAGCATTATCTGATCGAAGTAACTGTTGATACACCGTTCCAATATGCGAAAAAGGAGATCAATCCCGTATACTTGAATGACAATAATGCCGTGAAGATCATTGTTGAGATTTACACAGAATAAACCGGTATCTGACCTTTCGCTGTGACGACAAAGAAGCGCTTCTGACGCCCCGAAAACGCCGAAACACCGAGGTGTCGCACTTTGGAAATCTTGAAAATAAGCAGAAAATGAGGGGCGTGCATCGCCTCCACCAAATCAAAAACCGCACATTTAAGTGAAACGGCTTAGATGTGCGGTTTTTCTTGTGTTTTTATCATTGACTTTTCCACAAAAAATAGTGTATAATAACAATAAAGAATATCAAAGAATGTTTCATCTGTGATACAGCTGATAACTGTTATGAATCCGCTACTGCATGAAAAGAAAAATCAGTAGCGGATTTTATCACAGACTGCAAGTGGATTTTTCGTGCAAATCCAATCATATTGAAGGCAGTTGCCATAACTTTAATAATACTGTGAAAGGAGGTAGTAACATGACCTATGAACTGCGTCACTTTGATACTTCGCTGATGCGATTTACTGCAACAGAGGATACAAGTTCTCCAGAGATAGAGATTCCGGCACAGCAAAAAAGGTTCTGGACAGCAGGCACAAGATCGGACTTCGCAGACTGCTTGATTTCCGTTTCAAGCGTCATTCAAGATACAATCTTGACAGCAAACGTCTGAAACTTATTGAGAATCAGATACACAAACGGGCAAAGGAATTGATTGAAGTATAAAGTGAGGTGTGGCTTATGCCTTTTCGAATTATCCGGAATGATATAACAAAAGTGGAAGCTGATATTATTGTGAATACAGCAAATCCTAATCCTAGAATAGGTAGTGGAACAGATTATGCTATATACAATGCCGCTGGCAAAGAAAAGCTTCTTGCAGAGAGGAAGAAAATTGGTACAATTAAACGTGGTGAAATAGCGGTTACTCCTGCATTTGGTTTGAAGGCTAAATATATTATTCATGCAGTCGGATCAGGTTGGATAGACGGTAACCATAATGAAATAGATATTGTAAAATCATGCTACGCAAAATCCTTAGCAAAAGCTTTAGAATTATCTGCAAAAAGTATAGCTTTCCCTCTTATCTCTTCAGGAAACTATGAATTTCCTAAATCAAAGGCATTGGAGATAGCTATTTCAGAAATAGGTGATTTTCTGCTTGCTAATGATATGACAGTATTATTAGTAGTATTTGATATTACATCATTTGAATTGTCTAAATCACTTGCTACAGATATAGATGAATACATAGATTCAAAAAATGTTAAATTAATTGAGACGGCAGAATATGGTTGGGAAAGACAAAAACGTAGAATTAAAGAAGAAAGACCAGAGGCTTTTATACCGAGTATTAATAATAAAGAGTTAATAGATTTTATTGAAGGCAAGGAACTTGACGATCTGCTAAAAAATGCAGAAGAGAGTTTTCAGGAATATCTGTTTAAGCTAATTGATGAAAGGCATATTGATGATGTGACAGTATACAAAAAAGCAAATATCACCAGAAGTGTGTTTTCTCAAATACGTTGTAAAAGAAATTACAAGCCCAAAAAAACAACCGCTGTAGCTTTATCAATATCATTGAAGCTTGATATGTCAACTATGCTAAAGTTGCTTTCGAAAGCAGGACTGGCCTTTTCATCTCATGATAAGTTTGATTTGATTATTTCCTATTTTGTGAATAAAGGGATATACGATATAAATACGATAAATACGGTGTTATTTAAATATGAACAGCCTTTGTTAGGGGCAATATAAAAAATATGTGGTCATTTGTCATTTGACAAACGACCACATATTTTTTTGAGGTAGTATAATAGAGTCATAGAGAAGAAGATGTAACGACTACGAAAAGAAAACATATTATTCTCAACTTTCACAACAAAAATTTATAGTTAATTTGCAGGAGGATTATTATGAAAAAGATCAATTGGAAAAAGAATGTAGCAACATTAATGGGTATGGTATGTGCACTTTCATGTACAGTAGCAAATGTGGACACTAATGCAACACCAATGGTTAATGCAGCATCGATAACAGGTACTATTGAAGACGTTATGAATACTGCTATTAACGCTACCAAAGAAGTTAGTGCAATAGAAACCAATTCAAAGTACAACATGACAAGTACAAGCAGAGCAGTAGATGCAGTACCGCATTACAGAAATGTCGGTAAAAGAAGTTCACAGAACTACAATAAAATTATTGATCAGTTTAATGTAGCGAAGAATCCAAGATACAGAGTGACAAATGGTAGCACCTGGTGCAATATCTATGCGTGGGATGTTATGAGAGCGATGAATGTTCCGTTTTCTCACTGGATAGCTAATGGTAAACCTCTTACTTATAAGGAAGCAAAGAAGACTAAGGGCGCATATGAATGTGGTGTAACAAGACATTTAAAGTGGCTCAATACTTATGGTTCAAAATATGGTTGGCGTAAAGTATCTGCAAACGAAGCGCAAAAAAGAGCAAATAAAGGATATCCTACTCTTGTTATGAACACATCAGGCACTCACATTGCTGTTGTTCGTCCTGAAACATCTAAGTATAAATATTCTACTAACAATCCTGTTATAAGTCAGGCAGGAGCATATAATGTTAATTATGGCAAAGTCAAAACTTATTTTGGAACCACTAATAATCTCGTATACTGGACTCATGAATAAATAAAAAAGGATTATATTTACTTAGTGTCTTTATTATAAGAAAATTTGAAATAGTCACAGAATCATAAAATGGTTTTGTGACTATTTTTAAAATATAATATAAATATCTATTGAAAATTATGATGATATATAGTATAATACAAGAAGTCATACAGACAAATAATCAAAAAGATAGGGAGTGTAGTAGTGAAAAAATGGATTAAAAAAATAGCATTATCTATATATGGACTCTTACAGGGGTCTGTGGGGAGTTATTTAGCATTGTTAGGTTTCTTTTGTGCTTTCCC
This sequence comes from Ruminococcus sp., assembly GCA_015066745.1. Lineage (GTDB taxonomy): Bacteria > Bacillota > Clostridia > Oscillospirales > Ruminococcaceae > HUN007. The sequence continues at coordinate 5,956 of SVNW01000105.1, forward strand.
TCAGACACCACCGGGCAGTAAGGATTATGAGGAGGACATGTTATTCGTACCATTTGGATATATAATCATGCTTATATTGCTTATCACGATGGTTGCTACATTTATAGTTCTTCGTAAGAATAAAACGAATTTACTTTTATTCTTAGTTTCTTGGCTTGTTGGCTTGAGTTTATGTCATACATTAATATAAAAAATTTGATTTTTACAAACCCAAACCACGTATTTGCGTGGTTTTTATTACTTGAAGTAAATTTTTAAAAACATTGATTTGTAAAAATATCTAAATAAAAATATTTTTAGGAGAAAAAATTATGACACGAGAATTTTTAGAAGAAAACTGGTCAGTATCATCTTATAACGAGGATACCGAATATCAGATTGATTTTTATATTTACGAGTCACAGTGTGAAGTTGGCGACAAGGCTTATTTTTATTCACACGAAGACAAGAAACTGAGAGAAATGGAGATTGTACATATAATATCACTTTCCGATGATTTTGATTTGTATAATAAACTTTTAGAAGATGAAGATGTTCTTATCAATGGTGAAGAAGAATATGATGCAGATGCAAGTGCGGAATTTATTACAGATAATGATTCTTATTTAGTATGGTTCAGAGATACTGGAACGAATGATTAATTTTGAGTCTGTATTTTGTACGGTAGTTATCGTATCATAAGAGTAAGAAAAAGCCGTATCAGTGCAGATACGGCTGATATATAATTTATTTTACAAATCTGTTTCATAAAGTTTGTAAATAATAAAATCACCGGTTTCCAATGAGTACGGTTCATGAGATTGAGTATAAGTTTCTCTGGCTTTGATGTAATGACGGATTTCTTGCTCTGTTTGAAATAATCCGTTATCATTTAGCTGAAACTGCGGAAAAATAAATGGGACTTCATTATACACCGCTGAATAGTAGTCACCGGATGCGTATGCATAATCATAACCTAAAAAACTGGTTTTGAAATCTGTAGCAGTTATTATAGGAGCAGAAATTTCCGATTTACATAACAATACTCTGTATTTAATGTTATTAAAAATATTAAACTTAATAAAAATAATATAAAATTTTATTAAAACATATTTTATTTATTGTTCAACCCAGGACTAACCCAAGTTTACTACAACCGGGTGTAACACACACCCTATA
>SVNW01000021.1 GCA_015066745.1 Ruminococcus sp.
GAACTGAAAGCTATTAAAAAATCTGTTAAAATCTTCTGAATATATGAATACAAAAAAATTATGAAATTATAGCCGTCAAACCCTGATTTTATAAGGGTTTGACGGCTTTTTAAGTGGCAAACTCGGGTTGATAGACTGTTATCAATAGTTTTTTTGTTTATTACAAATAAATATAAATGTTTGCTCAAACCTGTCGTAGTGTACAAACAAACGTTTTTTAATATATAAATATCTAAGAATTTACATATAAATCTTGATTTTAATAAATGAATATGCTATAATAATCACGGATAATATTGTATAGCAGACAATGTTACCGTTTAGCTTTTATTATGATGACAGCGGTGTAAAGGTAAAAAATAGGTTGAAAAAATATTATATTACAAAACAACACGAAAGATATCTTGATTTTAGAATTTGTAACACACAAAAGACATAAAAAAGATTAAATTTTTCGTGTTTAGTTTTAATTAATACAATATTTATGTCAACTAGCAAAAGTATTATTATTAATATTGTGCAACTTTTTTTGGATTATTTTAATAAATCTACTGTACTTTTTAAAGTGTATGATGTATAATAATAATAAGCTTAATCATAAGTTTTTGTTGAGTTTTTTTTACAATGCGGAAAATGCTTTTGGTGTCATTACCGCAGAAAAATTATTCACGAAAGCATCGTAAAAGCAATTAAGCGATGCATTAAAACACACTTCAGACTAAGCTGTGGGCATAGGATTGTTTATATTTAGTAAGCTCTGTATAGGGGCAGGGTCATTGATTATAAGATGTTCATATTAGCAGCATATGAGTGTTTATCGATGGGTCTGACGGTACTTTGCAGCAATATTTAGTCTGAAATATTTTAATGGAGGGTGTTAAGAAGTGTCAAGAAAATTCAAAAAGGTAGTTGCCAGCACACTGGCAATAGCTATGATGGCTGGAACAGCTACTTACTTACCTGCTGATCCGTTCTCAATTATTCAGGCAGCAGAAGCAGGTGCGACAGTTTCAATTTCTAAAAATTTAACAGCAAATCCTGGCGAAACATTTACATTTACAATTGATGTAACAAACAACGCCGGTGGTTATTCATCACTCATCACATGGCTCGATATTGATGAGAGATATTTTGAACTTGTAGAGTGGAAAGCTGGTGATCCAAGTGCTGACAGGTACAACAGAACACCACAGTACAGCAATACTACACTTACAGAGTACACAAAACCGGGTTCATCAAATTTACTCACACTTGTACAGATGTACTTTGACTCAAATGCTAAGAACCTTTCTGGCGACAATGTATTTGCTACAGTAACACTTAAGGTAAAAGAAGGTACACCGGACGGTAACTATACTCTTAACCTTGACGAAGTAGCTGACGGCAATACAATGAGTAACCGTGTTGTAAACGCTGATCCTGTAGTTCTTACTCCTACATATGTTGACGGTATGGTTAAGGTAGGCAATGGTGGAACAACACAGCCACCAGAGCAGACAACACCTGCACCACAGACAACATCAGCACCACAGCAGACAACTCCTGCACCACAGCAGACAACTCCTGCTCCGCAGCAGACACAGGCTCCGCAGCAGACATCTGCTACACAGGGCATAGTATCAGGTGCAATGAACTTTGTACTTAACGATGCTAAGGCAAATGCAGGTGATATCGTAACAGTTAAGCTTGATATCAAGAACAATACAAAACTCAGTGCATTCCAGGGTGAACTTGTACTTCCAAATGGTTTTGAAATTGACGGGGCATTTACAGATAAGTACTTAGGAAGCTGGGCAGTATCAGAAACAACAACAAATATCCAGTTCGTATCAGATGATGGACGTAACGCAGAAGAAGGCGATGGAACATTTGCTGAAATCGACATTAAGATTCCTGCAGGTACAGCAGATGGTGTATATCCTATCACATTCCAGAACCTTAAGGTATCATTCCATAATGGAACAGGCCAGCAGGTATATGACAGCAGTAAGGTAAATGCAGTTGCAGGTTATATCACTGTAGGTAATGGTGGAACACAGGCGTCAATACAGACACAGCCTACACAGCAGACAACACCAGCACCACAGCAGACAACACAGGCGCCACAGCAGACAACACAGGCACCACAGCAGACACCTAGCCAGGGCGTAGTTTCAGGTGCAATGAACTTTGTATTCAACGATGCTAAGGCAAACGCAGGCGAAATTGTAACAGTTAAGCTCGATATCAAGAACAATACAAAACTCAGTGCATTCCAAGGTGAGCTTGTACTTCCAAATGGCTTTACAATTGACGGGGCATATACAGATAAGTACTTAGGAAGCTGGGCAATATCAGAAGCAACAACAAATATCCAGTTCGTATCAGATGATGGACGTAACGCAGAAGAAGGCGACGGAACATTTGCTGAAATCGATATAAAGATTCCTGCAGGTACAGCAGATGGCGTATATCCTATCACATTCCAGAACCTCAAGGTATCATTCCATAACGGAACAGGCCAGCAGGTATATGACAGCAGTAAGGTAAATGCAGTTGCAGGTTATATCACTGTAGGTAATGGCGGAACACAGGCTCCGATACAGACACAGCCTACACAGAACCCATCAACAACACAGGCTCCACAGTCTGGTCAGTTTACAGTTGATATAGCAGATGCTACAGGTGCAGTAGGTTCAAATGTAAAGACAACACTTGATATTACAGGAAATCCTGGTATCGCAGGCTTTACAGCTAACCTCTCATATGATAAGTCAGCTCTCCAGTTCGTATCTGCAACATCAGGTAACTGGGATATCGAAGTATCAGAAGATGGTACACAGATCGTTGCTATAGCAAATCCATATGCTGATGTAACAACAACAGGTAAGGCTGTTGAACTTACATTCAAACCTCTCACAGCTGGTTCACACACAGTTAAGGTTTCTTCAGTAGAAGGTGCTAAGAAGAATGAAACAGCAGTAGCAGGTACAGGTACAGCAGGTACTATCACAGTAACAGGCGGAAACTCAAGCAGTGATCCTCAGACACCTCCTTCATCAAAGGCAATGCAGTTTGTATTTGGCGATGTAAAGGGTAAAGCAGGCGAAATCGTAACAGTTAAGCTCGATATCAAGAACAATACAAAACTCAGTGCATTCCAGGGTGAAGTTGTACTTCCAAACGGATTTACAATTGACAGTGCATTTACAGATAAGTACTTAGGAAGCTGGGCAATATCAGAAGCAACAACAAATATCCAGTTCGTATCAGATGATGGACGTAACGTAGAAGAAGGCGACGGAACATTTGCTGAAGTTGATATCATGATTCCAGCAGGTACACCAGACGGTGTATATGATATCTCACTCAAGAACCTCAAGGTATCATTCCATAACGGAACAGGCCAGCAGGTATATACATCATCAGATGTAGCAGCAGTAGCAGGTACAATCACAATAGGCGAAGAAACATCAACATTTGTAACAACACCTGCACAGACAACAGTACCTGAACAGACACAGCCATCACAGACAACATCGGCACCGGCTGTAAGCCAAAAGCCAAGCGAAAGTGGCAGACCTGCTACAAAGGGTGAAGAAGGTCCAACAGTAGCAGTAGAAAGCGGACTTAAGGCAAATGCAGGTGAAACATTTACATTCAAGATCAATGTAACTAACAATGAAGGCGGATACTCATCACTTATCACATGGCTTGATATAGATGAAAGATACTTCGAACTTGTTGAATGGCATCCAGGCGATCCTAACGCTGACAGATACAACAGAACACCGCAGTACAGCAATACAACACTTACAAAGTATACAAAACCTGGTACATCAAATTTACTTACACTTGTACAGATGTACTTCGATGCAAATGCTAAGAACTTTGCAGGTGATAATGTATTTGCAACAGTAACACTCAAGGTAAAAGAAGGTACACCGGATGGTGTATATCCACTTACACTTGACTACAATGCTGAAGGAAATGCAATGTGTAATCGTGTAATTCCTGGCGAAAGTGAAAAGGACGTTCTGGTTCTTAACCCACTTTATATAAGCGGAAGTGTACAGGTAGGAGAACCTAAGCAGACAGAACCATCACAGACAGAACCTACACAGACCCAGCCATCACAGACAACACCATCACAGACAGCACCTACACAGACCCAGCCATCACAGACAACAACATCTAGTGATCCAGTAGGTAAGGGAATGCAGTTTGTATTTGGTGATGCAAAGGGTAAAGCAGGCGAAATCGTAACAGTTAAGCTCGATATCAAGAACAACACAAGCCTCAGTGCATTCCAGGGTGAAGTTGTACTTCCGAACGGATTTACAATTGACAGTGCATTTACAAGCAAGTACTTAGGAAGTTGGGCAATATCAGAAGCAACAACAAATATCCAGTTCGTATCAGATGATGGACGTAACGTAGAAGAAGGCGACGGAACATTTGCTGAAATCGACATTATGATTCCTGAAGGTACACCTGATGGCGTATATGATATCTCAATTGAAAACCTCAAGGTATCATTCCATAACGGAAAGGGTCAGGAAGTATATGATGCAAGCAAGGTATCAGCAGTAGCAGGTACAATTACAGTAGGCGAACCAACAACAACACCTTCTGATAAGGTAACAGAACCTACACAGACAACAGCGCCTACACAGACCCAGCCGTCACAGACAACATCAGCACCGGCTGTAAGCCAGCCACCGGCAGATAGTGGCAGACCTAATACAAAGGGTGAAGAAGGTCCAACAGTAGCAGTACAGAGCGGACTTAAGGCAAATGCAGGTGAAACATTTACATTCAAGATCAATGTAACTAACAATGAAGGCGGATACTCATCACTTATCACATGGCTTGATATAGATGAAAGATACTTTGAACTGGTTGACTGGAAGGCAGGCGATCCTGACGCTGACAGATACAACAGAACACCACAGTTCAGCAATACAACACTTACAAAGTATACAAAACCTGGTACATCAAATTTACTTACACTTGTACAGATGTACTTCGATGCAAATGCTAAGAACTTTGCAGGTGATAATGTATTTGCAACAGTAACACTCAAGGTAAAAGAAGGTACACCGGATGGTGTATATCCACTTACACTTGACTACAATGCTGAAGGAAATGCAATGTGTAATCGTGTAATTCCTGGCGAAAGTGAAAAGGACGTTCTGGTTCTTAACCCACTTTATATAAGCGGAAGTGTACAGGTAGGAGAACCTAAGCAGACAGAACCATCACAGACAGAACCTACACAGACCCAGCCATCACAGACAACACCATCACAGACAGCACCTACACAGACCCAGCCATCACAGACAACAACATCTAGTGATCCAGTAGGTAAGGGAATGCAGTTTGTATTTGGTGATGCAAAGGGTAAAGCAGGCGAAATCGTAACAGTTAAGCTCGATATCAAGAACAACACAAGCCTCAGTGCATTCCAGGGTGAAGTTGTACTTCCGAACGGATTTACAATTGACAGTGCATTTACAAGCAAGTACTTAGGAAGTTGGGCAATATCAGAAGCAACAACAAATATCCAGTTCGTATCAGATGATGGACGTAACGTAGAAGAAGGCGACGGAACATTTGCTGAAATCGACATTATGATTCCTGAAGGTACACCTGATGGTGTATATGATATCTCAATTGAAAACCTCAAGGTATCATTCCATAACGGAAAGGGCCAGGAAGTATATGATGCAAGCAAGGTATCAGCAGTAGCAGGTACAATTACAGTAGGTGAACCAACAACAACACCTTCTGATAAGGTAACAGAACCTACACAGACCCAACCATCACAGACCCAGCCATCACAGACAACACCATCACAGACAGCACCTACACAGACCCAGCCATCACAGACAACAACATCTAGTGATCCGGTAGGTAAGGGAATGCAGTTTGTATTTGGTGATGCAAAGGGTAAAGCAGGCGACATCGTAACAGTTAAGCTCGATATTAAGAACAATACAAGCCTCAGTGCATTCCAGGGTGAAGTTATACTTCCGAACGGATTTACAATTGACAGTGCATTTACAAGCAAATACTTAGGAAGCTGGGCAATATCAGAAGCAACAACAAATATACAGTTCGTATCAGATGATGGACGTAACGTAGAAGAAGGCGACGGAACATTTGCTGAAATCGACATTATGATTCCTGAAGGTACACCTGACGGCGTATATGATATCTCAATCGAAAACCTCAAGGTATCATTCCATAACGGAAAGGGCCAGGAAGTATATGATGCAAGCAAGGTATCAGCAGTAGCAGGTACAATTACAGTAGGTGAACCAACAACAACAACACCTTCTGATAAGGTAACAGAACCTACACAGACACAGCCGTCACAGACAACTGCACCTACACAGACACAGCCGTCACAGACAACTGCACCTACACAGACACAGCCGTCACAGACAACTGCACCTACACAGACACAGCCGTCACAGACAACTGCACCTACACAGACAACAACTGTAACAGCTTCTGAATCAGATATTACTGTTACAACAGCACCAAATCCTGGTTACAGTGAACCGATTCAGTCAGGTACACCTGCAATCAAGGACGCTGAAGAAGGTCCGACAGTTGATATAGCTGATGATTACGAAGTTAAGGCTGGTGAATCATTCACATTCACAGTTGATATCACAAACAACGAGCTTGGTTACTCATCACTCATTGCTTGGCTCGATATCGATGAAAGATACTTCGAACTTGTTGAATGGAAGGCTGGCGATCCATCAGCTGACAGATACAACAGAACACCACAGTTCAGCAACACAACACTTACTAAGTACACAAAACCGGGTGCAACAAATATACTTACACTCGTACAGATGTACTTCGATGCAAACGCTAAGAACCTTGCTGGTGACAATGTATTTGCTACAATTACACTCAAGGCTAAGGAAACAACACCTAGCGGTACATATGCACTTAACTTTGACTACCTCGCTGAAGGTAATGCAATGTGTAATCGTGTAATTCCTAGCGGAGACGAAAAAGGCGTTTTAGTTCTCAACCCATTGTATATCGGCGGTCAGGTTAAGGTTACAAACCCAAGTGATGTAACAACAACAACTGTTACAACAACATCTGAACCTGAAAAGACAACAACATCTGTATCAGCAACAACATCAGCACCTGTAGGTACAACAGCTACTACAGTAACTACATCTGGTGATCCTATAGGCGATAAGATGCAGATCGGCTTTGAAAATATCACTGTAAATGCAGGCGATACAACATCGATTAAGCTCAATATCAAGAACAACAATGGTCTCAGCGCATTCCAGGGTGCTCTTTCAATCGAAGGCGGTATCACATATGGTCAGGGCTACGCAGTTGACTATCTTGGTTCATGGGCAAATGCAACAACAACAAACTTCATTCAGTTCGTATCAGATGACGGACGTAACATTGAAGAAGGCGACGGCGTACTCGGTGAATTTGATATCACAGTACCTGCAAATACACCGGCTGGCGAATACAAGATCGTTCTTAACGACGTATCTGTATCTTACCATGACGGAAATGGTCAGGTAGTAATCGGTGCAGACAGATTCGAAACAGTGGTTGCAACAATCACAGTTAAGAATCCTGGATCTGAAGTTTCAACTACACCTACAAAGCCACCTGTAACAACAGTAACTACAGTTACAACAGTAACAGAACCAACTGGCACAACAGTTACAACAGTAACAGAACCAACTGGCACAACAGTTACAACTCCAACACCTGGTGATGACACTGTTTACGGTGACGTTGATAACAATGGCGTAGTAAATGCAAGAGATCTTATGAAACTCAAGCAGTACTTACTCCTCGTTGTTGGTAAGGAAGAAGTTCCAAACGGCGACCTTAACAAGGACGGTAAGATCAACGCAGTTGATATGGTAAGACTCGTACAGCTTCTCCTTCAGGACTAATTAAAAAAAGTTCTTAAAGTGACGAAGTAAACAATAAAAAAAGCGGAACGGCGAAAGCTGTTCCGTTTTTTGTTGTTAAGTTAAAAATATTCAGTAAAAAAATAAATCGCACTTTTTTTTAAGTGCGATTTATTTATATATTATTTTCTTCAAAAGGAGGCTCTTGTGAAAGTATGAAATATATAAAGCTTGAATAAAAATTAGACGGATCAGTGCTGATTTTTTCTGAAATAAGCTCTGCCTGTGTGCGTGAACCGGTAAAAAGTTTCATATCAACAAGAACTTTATTATTATCAGAGATCCTGCAAATCAGATTGCAACCATTTTCAAGCTCTTCATAATCAGTATAAAGGCTTGCATTTTTTAACTGCTGTGCTTTGTACTGTATAGCCGAATGCATGAGTCTGTCACGAAAAGAACGCTGAACATAAGTAGAGAAATCTTTTACATAAGTTATACCTTTTTCCGATAAAGAGAGTACAACTTTTCCGTTTTCATCGATTTTTGAAAGAATAGTGTCATTGATCAGGAGTTCATCTAATGCTTCGTTGTAGTGAAAATAATTTATAGTTCCCGAATCAACTGCAATATCATAAAGCTCTTCGGGTGTGATCTGCATTTCAAGGTGATAGAGGAGATAGCAGATGAGTAGTTTAACGGAATTAACGTCATTGGGCTGATAGTTCATAAAAAAAGCCTCCTTTCAGTAAGTTTCCGGTATTTTTCTGAAATCAGAAATTAGGATAGTCAAGCATATGGTTGAGAACTGCTATATTTACAGCAGCTTCCACACATGGTACGGCGCGCGGAACGATACATGGGTCGTGTCTGCCTTTTATAGTGATGGTGTCGTTTTTAAGCTGTGAGTAATCTATAGTTTTCTGTGGCTGAGAAATCGAAGGTGTAGGCTTGATAGCAACTCTGAATACAAGAGGCATACCTGAAGATATACCGCCGAGTATACCGCCGTGATTATTTGTTCTTGTTAAAACATGACCATGATCGTCAACATAAAACTCATCGTTGTTTTGACTGCCAAGCATTTGTGCAACTTTAAAGCCTGCACCGAATTCGATACCCTTTACAGCAGGTATTCCGAAAACAAGCTGTGATATTGTGTTTTCAAGACCTTCAAACATAGGTGAACCTATTCCTGCAGGAATATTTACACAGGCACATTCGATTATTCCTCCGAGAGAATCAAGTGCGTTGTGAGCCTTTTCAACATCAGCTATCATTTTTTCGCCTGCTTTGTCGTCAATAACAGGAAATTCTTTTTTTCTTACGTTCAGAATATCTTCACGGGAAACAGTTGTATGATTGAATTCCTTGTCGTTTATTCCATGAATAGATGCTATATGAGCACCGGTATATATGCCTCTTCTTTCAAGTATCTGTGCGCATATTGCGCCTGCAAATACAAGTGGTGCTGTGAGTCGGCCCGAAAAGTGACCGCCACCTCTGACGTCGTTGAATCCCTGATAACGTTTTGCACCTGTATAGTCTGCATGACCGGGTCTTGCGAGTGTCTGAACATTTTTATAGTCATTTGAATGCTGGTCTGTATTTTGTATAAAAGCACACAGAGGTGTTCCGGTAGTTCTGTTGTTGTAAAGTCCGGACATTATCTGTGGCATATCTTTTTCGGAACGTGGTGTTGAAGTTTTATTTTTCTTTGGAGCACGTCTTGAAAGAAATTCTTTTACTTCTTCAAGTCTTATATATTCTCCTGCCGGTAAATTGTCAATAACAACACCTATAGCAGCTCCGTGTGATTCTCCAAAGATTGATATTGATATGCGATTATTCCAAAACGATGCCATTTTGTACTTTTCCTCCTAATTTTTTATAATCCGCAAGAAAATCAGGATATGATTTTTTTATAGAATCAAAGTTCTTGATAAAGACTCTTCCGTCGGCTACACTTGCCGCAATAGCTGTTGCCATTGCTATCCTGTGATCGTTGAAACTGTGAACCGTTCCTCCGGTAAATTTTTCAACAGGTGAAATGATAAGACCGTCATCTGTAACAGTAACATTTCCTCCGAGATTGTTTATCATCTGCGCTGTAGTTTCAAGTCTGTCACTTTCCTTTATCCTCAGTCGCTGTGCATTTGTAATGAATGTACGGCATCCTGATAAAGAACAGAGAACAGAAACGATCGGTACAAGATCGGGAATATCGGAAGCGTCTATAGTGATATCCTCAAAAACGCCTGCCTTTTTATTATAGCATATACTTTCTGCTATTTCAATAATTTTCTTATCTCCCTGTGAAGAAAGAGAGGCATCTGGGAGGTTGTTTATTGTAACATTATTTCCTATAGCATTTGCAGTGATAAAAAATGCTGCCTGTGAAAAATCAGCTTCTACATCAAAGTTTTCAGCATGATATTTCTGGTTTCCTTTTATCCTGTATTCATTTTCATTTTCGTGTATTTCTATTCCAAATCGTTTAAGACAGTTTATAGTTATATCAACATAAGGACGTGACTGAAGTGTTGATGTGAGTTTTATTACCGAATCTTCCGGACATAGAGGAAGTGCCAGAAGAAGTCCTGTTATAAACTGTGATGAAACATCACCCTCAACATGAAATTCGCCACCTGTAAGTTTTCCGCTCACTGTAAATGGCATATCGTTATTATAGTCAAAAATGACACCTTTGTCAGAGAGTTCACGTGTATATATGTCTATTGGACGTTTCGGAAGTCTGCCTTTGCCTTGAAATTCGGATACAGTTCCCAGCGCACAGGCTACAGGTATCATAAAACGGAGTGTAGAACCGCTTTCGTTGCATCGAAGTACTGCATTTTCTGCAGGAGTATCTATACCTGTTACAGTTATACAGTTCCCGTTTATTTTAAAAGAAGCACCAAGTTCCGTAAGTACGTCCATAGTAGCCTGTATATCTTCTGACATGGTGATATTTCTTATATCAGAAGTTCCGTTTGCAAGAGCCGCACATATAAGAGCACGGTGTGAGATACTTTTTGAAGCGGGAATATTTACTTCGCCTGAAAGCTTTCCCGGAATAATAGTCAGATCCATACAAATCTCCTCTGTTTTACTGATCAGGCATTCATAAATGCCAGAAATTCTTCAAATGATATTTTATTGATATATGAAATTCCTATATCACTGCATATGATTATATTTATAGACTGCGATTCGCATTTTTTGTCGTTACTGCAAAGTGCGGTAAGTTCTTCTGTTTTGGCGTCAGCTGTAAGCGGAAGATCATATGCTTTGAGAACTTTTACAAGAATATCCGACGTAAGTTCATTGCAAAGACCTTTTTTTACTGCCTGTTGTGTTATAAGGTTCATTCCTATGGCTACTGCACTGCCGTGAGTATAACCCGAATAGTTATAATAACTCTCGACTGCATGACCAAGTGTGTGACCAAAGTTGAGAAGCATACGTTCACCTTTGTCAAATTCATCATTTTCAACGATATTGCTTTTTATTGAGATACAGCGATAAATAATATCATCAGCCTGTTCAAAATAATTACTCAGATCGTGGGAAGCTATTATATCAAAAAGTTCACGACTTCTTATCATACCGTATTTTATTGCCTCTGCCATACCGTCAGAAACTATTTTGTCAGGAAGAGTTTTGAGTGTGAGTGGGTCGCAGAGTACGAGTTCAGGCTGTTTGAAAGCACCTACAAGATTTTTTCCGCAAGGAAGGTTTATTGCTGTTTTGCCACCAACAGAACTGTCTATCTGTGCGAGGAGTGTTGTCGGGATCTGTATGTACGGGATACCACGCAGAAATGTTGCTGCAGCAAAACCCGATATATCTCCTGTTACTCCGCCACCGAGCGCTATGATACAGTCAGTTCTGGTTATGTTGTTTTTTGCAAGAAAATCATATATATTATTAAGGTTCTGTGAGCATTTTGACTTTTCACCGTTTTCAAATACATATTTTTTCACTGTAAATCCATATTCGGAAAGTGACTTTATAACTTTTTCTGAATAAAGCCCGTCAACGATATCATCGGTAATAAGTGCGACATATTTTGTATTTACCACTTCGGAGATATACTTTCCGCAATTGCTTAAGATTCCCTGTTCGATAAGTACGTTGTAAGGCTTTGAGGTTTTTACTGTTATTTTTTTCATAAAATACGTTCATTCCTTTCAAGGAGACCAAGAAAATATTATTTCGATGTATTTGCGATACAATTTAATTATAATATGACAATAAAAAAATGTCAATCAATTAACTTATAAAAAGCTTGATTTATTATCCTGTGAGTGTTATAATAATATAATGAGCAAATTGTAATTGTATTTTTGTTGACAGGGGGGAATTTTAAATGATAAGAAGTATGACCGGTTACGGACGTGAAAGAGAACTGGTAAACGGCAGGGATATTCTTATTGAAATAAAATCGGTAAATCATCGCTATAACGAATACTATGTTAAGCTTCCAAGAGTTTATTCATATCTGGAAGAACCTTTGAAAAAGCTGGTTCAGGAAAATATATCAAGAGGTAAGGTAGAGATTTCTGTAACTATAGTAAATGTTTCGGCGACTGACACAAAAATAGAAGTCGATACCGCACTTGCAGGCGAATACATAAACGCAATGAGAAAGGCAAATATGGAACTCGGACTTATGGATGATCTGTCATTGTCAAGAATAATGCGTTTTCAGGACATATTTACTGTAACAAAGGCTGTTGAGGACACTGACGCTGTGTGGAATGACGTAAAATCTGTTGCTGAGAAGGCGGTTTCAGGATTTTTAAGCATGAGAGAAGCGGAAGGTGTAAAGCTTAAGGAAGATATATCAGGACGTCTGAGCACTATTGAAGATATGGTATCAAAGATAGAGCAGGCAGCTCCCGAGATGACAAAGCTTTATATGGATAAGCTTTACTCAAAGCTTTCGGAACTTCTTTGTGACCAGTCTGTAGATGAACAGAGAATACTCACAGAGGCTGCTATTTTTTCTGAGAAAACAGCAGTTGATGAGGAAACGGTAAGACTCAGAAGTCATATTTCACAGTTCCGTTCACTTCTTGATACGGAAGATATAGTTGGAAGAAAACTTGATTTTATAATTCAGGAAATGAATCGTGAAGCCAATACCATAGGCTCCAAGGTTCAGAGTCTTGATATAACCAGAGTCGTTATCGACATAAAATCCGAAATTGAAAAAATACGTGAACAGGTTCAGAATATTGAATAGACGAGTGAGGTTTTCATAAATTGAAGCTTATTAATATCGGATATGGAAATATGGTTTCGGCGTCAAGGCTTATATCTATAGTGAGTCCGGAATCAGCACCGGTAAAAAGAATAGTTCAGGATTCAAGGGATAAAGGGTTGCTTATTGATGCTACTTGCGGAAGAAGAACGAGAGCAGTACTAGTAATGGACAGTGATCATGTTGTTCTTTCGGCGGTACAGCCTGAAACAATTGCACAGAGATGTGATTATGAGAGAGGAATTGAAACATATGAATAAAGGCATTCTTATTGTTGTTTCTGCACCTTCCGGTTGCGGAAAAGGAACGATACTTGCAGAGATTCTCAAAGATGAGGGATATTACTATTCCGTATCTGCTACTACAAGATCACCAAGACCCGGTGAGGAAGATGGTGTAAACTATCATTTTCTGAAAAGAGAACAGTTTGAGGAACTTATAAAAAATGACGGAATGCTTGAATATGCCGAATATTGCGGAAATTATTACGGTACTCCCAAAGACAAGGTCTTTGAAAAAATAGAAGAAGGTAAAAATGTTATTCTTGAAATTGAAGTTCAGGGAGCTATGCAGATAAAGAAAAAATGTCCGCAGGCTGTATTCATTTTTATCGCTCCTCCGTCAGTGGGAGAACTCAGGAGAAGACTCCTTAAAAGAGGCACTGAAACAGAGGAAGTTATCGAAAAGCGTGTTTCCGAAGCAACGCACGAAATCGGTTTTGCCGGTGAGTATGACTATATTGTTGTAAACGGCGCACTTGAGGACGCAATAGAAGACTTTAAAACTGTTATACGTGCTGAAAAACTCAAATCAGCAAACCAGAAGAAATTAATTGATGAGGTGTTAGAAAATGCTTAGACCGGCTATTACTCAGATTATCACAAAAAATGAAAGTTATTATTCACTCGTTATCGGAGTTGCAAAAAGAGCGAGAGAGATCGCTGATGAACTTTATGATAAAAATGAGATCTTAAAAGAAAAACCGGTAAAGACTGCTGTTGAAGAATTTGCAGGCGGAAAATACAAACTGGTTGAATATTCCGAAGACAAAGAGCAAGAAGAAATTCAGTAATGCAGGACTATGGCAGGGTAAGAACGGCTGCGGTAGCTGTATACAATGTTGCGTATTCTTTTGACAAGCCGTTTTCATATCTGATTCCTCCGGAATTGTATGGAACGGCTGTTCCGGGAGTGCGTGTTGTAGTACCATTTGGCCGTGGCGGAAGAAAAAGAGCCGGGCTTATACTCAGCGTTGACGAATGTATCCCTGACATCAGGCTAAAACGGATAATTTCAGTTGTTGATCATGAACCGGTCATAAATGATGAAATGATGGATATGGTTTACTGGCTCAAGGAAAATACTTTCTGTACTTTCTATGACGCAATAAAAACCATACTTCCTTCAGGTATGAATATAACAGTAAATGAAAAATATGAACTGGCTGACGGTGCAATGTACAGTTCTCTTACAGATGAGGAACTTAACATTGTGTGTTTTTTGAAAAATGCCAAAAGCAGACGAGAGTTTGACGAGGTACTGAGCGATTCTCTTAATCCTGAAAAAAGCAGGATAATAGAATCACTTCTGCAAAAGGGTGTTATAAGGAAAGTAAGTCAGGCAAACAGAAAAATAGGTGACAGATTCATAAAAATGATAAAGCTTACTGATCATTTTGTGAAAAATAAAACCTATTTTAAAGTGACACCAAAACAACAGCAGGTAATAAAACTGCTTGAAGAGAATGGTTCGGCCGCTGCTAAGGAAGTTTGTTATATATGTAATGTGACTATGGCTGTTGTGAAAAATCTCCTTAAAGCCAATATAGCAGAGGAGTTTGAAGTAGAAGCTCTCACATATGCAGATGCAGGTGATTATGACCCTGATGAACTTCCGAAGATGACTCTTAGTACATCACAGAACGCTGTATATGAAAGAGTAAGCAGTTTTATTCCGGACAGTACTCCAAAATGTTTTCTTCTTCACGGTGTTACCGGAAGCGGAAAGACAGCGGTTTTTGTAAAACTTATAGAAAAGGCACTGCTGTCGGGAAAGCAGGCGATGCTTCTTATTCCGGAAATATCACTGACTCCTCAGACAGTTTCAAGATTCAGACGGCTTTTTGGAAGTACAGTATCAGTGATACACAGTGATCTTTCGCTTTCTCAGCGACTTGATGAGTACAAAAGAATAAGTCGTGGAATGTCACGTATAGTAATAGGAACAAGAAGTGCAGTTTTTGCGCCTCTTGAGAATATAGGAATAATAATTATCGACGAAGAAGGTGAGCGTTCGTACAAGTCGGACAGTGCACCTCGTTATAATGCCATAGCAGTTGCCAAAAAACGTTGCGCCTGTCATGGCAGTGTACTCCTTCTCGGTTCTGCAACACCTTCGCTTGAGAGTTATTATTATGCAAAAAAAGGTGTTTACGAACTTCTCGAATTAAACGAGAGATTTAACAGATCTGCTTTGCCTCATGTTGAGATAGTTGATATGAATATCGAACGGAGCAACGGAAACCTCAGTGAATTCAGTGAAGTTCTTGTAAATGAAATAGATAAAAATCTTAGATCCGGTGAACAGACTATTCTTCTTCTCAACAGAAGAGGATATCACACGTTTATAACCTGCGGAGAGTGTAATAAACCACTCTACTGTCCAAACTGCAGTATACCGTATACATATCACAAAGTCAACGGTCAGCTGATATGTCATTACTGCGGAAATACTACAGCTCAGCCCGATGAATGTTCGGATTGTGGCAGTCATATTTTCAAGCAGATGGGATTTGGTACACAGAAGATGGAAGAACAGCTTGCAAAGCTTTTTCCGTCTGCAAAGATTCTGAGAATGGACGCTGATACAACCTTTTCAAGATATTCATACGAAAAAAGTTTCAGAGATTTTTCTGAAGGTAAGTATGATATCATGGTAGGGACTCAGATGATAGGAAAAGGACTCGATTTTCCGAATGTAACACTTGTGGGAATACTTTCGGTTGACAAGTCACTTTTTTCAGGCGATTTCAGAAGTTATGAACGCACGTTTTCCCTTATAACACAGGTTGCCGGAAGAAGCGGAAGAGGAGATAAAACGGGAAGGGCGTATCTGCAGACATTTATGCCTGATCATTACGTGCTTAATCTTGCTGCCGCACAGAATTACAAGGGATTTTATGAGGAAGAAATGTCAATGAGGAAGACAATGATATTTCCTCCTGTATGTGATATATGTACTATAGGTGTTTCGTCGGCTTCCGACAAGATGGCGTCTGTCGCAGCAAATACGATACTTGTGATAATTCGTGATATGGTAAAAGAACTCCGGGTGAATTTTCCGCTCAGAGTTTTGGGTCCTGCCCAGTCACATCTTGCCAAAGTAAACGGAAAGTACAGATACCGACTTATAATAAAATGTAAAAATAATAAGGAACTGCGTGATTTTATAAGAAATGTTCTTTTAAAAACCGCAGAATACCGTGAGTTTTCAAATGTCAGTATTTACGCT
Source organism: Ruminococcus sp. (assembly GCA_015066745.1). Classification (GTDB taxonomy): domain Bacteria; phylum Bacillota; class Clostridia; order Oscillospirales; family Ruminococcaceae; genus HUN007. The sequence goes on from SVNW01000021.1 coordinate 16,681, forward strand.
GACATAAACGGTGAAATAGTATAGAGGTGTAAAAAATGGCAATTAGAAATATAGTCACAAAGGAACAGGACGTTCTCAGAAAAAAATGCAGAACAGTTGAAAAGTTTGATGAAAGACTCTGGACTCTCCTTGATGATATGAAAGATACTCTTTACAAGGCACAGGGTTACGGTCTGGCTGCTCCTCAGGTAGGAATTCTTAAAAGAATAGCTGTAATTGATGTAGGCGAAGGATACATCGAACTTATAAATCCTGAAATATGTGATATGGAGGGTGAACAGAGAGATGTTGAAGGTTGTCTTTCATGCCCTGATGTCTGGGGTTATGTAAAACGTCCTTACAGCTGTACTCTTAAGGCTCAGGACAGAAACGGAAATTATTATGAAAAGAAACTTGAAGGAATTTTCTGCAGATGTGCTTGTCACGAAACAGATCATCTTGACGGAAAACTGTTTATTGATATAGTAGATGAGTTTGTAAGACCGGAGGAATAATATTTTGAACATTATTTTTATGGGAACACCTGATTTTGCAGTTCCTTGTCTGGAAGCACTCGTAAAATCAGGAGAAGATGTAAAGGCAGTATTTACACAGCCTGATAAACCAAAGGGAAGAGGATATAAGCTTATTCCGACACCTGTAAAAGTAGCGGCACAAAATACAGGTATAGAAGTTTATCAGCCTTTGTCACTCAGAAAAGGTGAAGATGCTCAGAGTTCACTTGAAGTAATAAAGAAAATTAATCCTGATGTGATAGTAGTTGTTGCATACGGTCAGATACTTCCTGAAGAAATACTGAACATTCCGCGTTATGGCTGTATAAATGTTCATGGTTCGCTTCTACCTAAGTACAGAGGTGCGGCTCCTATGCAGTGGTGTCTGTTAAACGGCGAAAAAACCACAGGTATAACAACAATGATGATGGACAAGGGTCTGGATACCGGAGATATGCTCTTAAAACAGGAGATAAGCATAGGTGAAAATGAAACACTTGCACAGCTTCACGACAGACTTTCGGTTGAAGGTGCTCAGGTACTTCTCAAAACCATTGACGCAATAAAAAATGAAACACTTGTAAGAACAAAGCAAAATGATGAAGAGTCAACATATTCGCCTATGATAACAAAGAATATGTCACTTATTGATTTTAAAGAGACTGCTGAAAGTATACACAACAAAATACGTGCGATAACAGGATATGCTTTTATAAACGGAAAACGTCTTAAAGTTTTTTCTTCCGTTCTCTGTACAGGAACTTCTTCAGAAGCACCCGGTACAGTGGAAGATGTTTCAGAGTTTACTGTCGTATGCGGTGACGGAAAACTGGTGAAATTTGTTGAAGTTCAGCCGGAAGGCGGAAAAAGACTTAAAGTTTCCGACTATCTCAGAGGTAATAAACTTGAAAAAGGAACTGTACTCAGTTCTGAAATTTAAAAAAATAATCAGGAAAGCAGATTTTTATGATAAATTGCAGAAAAGAAACTGTAAAGCTTCTCAACAGAACATTTGCACAGGATGCGTATTCAAATATATTACTTGACAATGTATTTGCAGAAAATGAAATATCAGCTCAGGACAGAAAATTTATAACGACACTTTATTACGGAGTTGTCGAAAGAAAAATAACTCTTGACTATATTATTTCGTTCTACAGTACGAAGGGAATAAATAAACTTGATACGACGATACTCAATATCCTGAGAACAGGTTTGTATCAGATAAAATATATGGATTCCGTTCCCGATAACGCCGCTGTAAACGAATCGGTAAAACTGGCAAGAAACTTCAGACTTGCCAGTGCATCGGGATTTGTAAATGCTGTACTCAGACGTTTTATAAGAGATGGCGCACAATTTAAAGAGCCGTCTGATGTAAGAGAAAAAATGTCAGTAATGTATTCGGTTGATACAAAAATAGCAGATTTGATCTGTAAGGGATATGGAGAAAAATTTACAGAGATTTTTCTTGCAAGGTCACTTGAAAAAACGCCGGTATATTTAAGACGAAACAGTATAATGTGTGATGAGGACGCTTTTATCAAAGGTATGGGGAATATAAAGGTCACTCCTGAAAATAATATTCCTATGTGCTACAGGGCTGATTCGGGAAATCTTTTATATACCGATTCGTTTAAAAAAGGATATTTTCATGTTCAGGATATTTCTTCGCAGTTTTCATGCATGGCTCTTGCGCCAAAACCGGGAGAAACAGTACTGGATATGTGTGCGGCACCCGGCGGAAAAACATTTACAATAGCACAGCTTATGAATGGTACCGGTGTTGTTCATGCTTTTGATATCCATAGTCACAGAGTAAAACTTATTGAAGACGGTGCAAAGCGTCTCGGACTTGAAAACATAAAGGCTACAGTCGGTGATGCATCTGTACATAACAGTGAATATGATGGTGCAGATAAAATATTATGCGATGTTCCGTGTTCAGGTATAGGTGTTATACGTAAAAAACCCGAAATAAGATATAAAACTCCTGATGACTTTAAGGAATTGCCGTGTCTTCAATATAAAATTCTTGAAAATGCGTCAAAATATCTTAAACCGGGCGGAGAGCTTGTATATTCAACCTGTACACTAAATCGCAGTGAAAATGATGATGTAATAGACAGATTTTTAAAAGAAAATGAAGATTTTGAAGGCGTTCCGTTTTTACAGGACTACGGAGAGCCGTTTGGCGGTTATAAAGTTACACTGGGTTCAGACAGTTTTAACAGCGATGGTTTCTTTATTTCTAAAATAAGAAGGAAAAGATAGTATGACAGACAAGATAGATATACTTTCTCTTGACAGAAAAGAGCTTGAGGAAGTAATAGTTTCAGAATTGTCGGAAAAAAAATTTCGTGCTTTGCAGATATATGACTGGTTGCACGTAAAAAAAGTGACAGATTTTTCAGAAATGACTAATCTATCAGCCGATTTGAGAACAAAATTGAATAGTAGGTTTTGTATAAAACAACTAAATATCTTCAGAAAGCTTGAATCCGGTATAGATAATACGGTAAAATATCTTTATGGGCTTGATGACGGTAATATTGTTGAGTCGGTTGTAATGGAGTACAGCTTTGGTTTATCAATATGTGTATCAACTCAGATAGGCTGTAAAATGGGGTGTGATTTTTGTGCCTCAACTATAGCCGGATATGTCAGAGATCTTACACCTTCGGAGATTTTACTTCAGAAATATGAAGCCGAACGTGATCTGGGCAAAAAAATATCAAGAATAGTGCTCATGGGAATAGGTGAACCACTTGATAATTATGAAAATGTTCTGAGGTTTATAAATCTGGTAACAGATGAAAAAGGCGATGCACTCAGTCAGAGGCATATTACCTTATCAACCTGCGGAATAGTACCAATGATTTACAGACTAAGCGAAGAAGGTCTTAGTATAAATCTTGCGGTGTCACTTCATAGCCCGTCAGACGAAGGAAGAAGCAGGATAATGCCCGTAAACAGAAAATACGGACTTTCCGAGCTTATACCTGCTTGCAGGGAATATGTAAACAAGACCGGCAGACGTATAACTTTTGAATACGCCGTTATAGAAAATGTAAATTCTTCTGCAAAAGAAGCTTGTCAGCTTGCATCGCTTTTGAAAGGTATGATTTGTCATGTAAATCTTATCGGTGTAAACAATGTTAAAGAAAGAAGTTACAAATCAACTGCAAAGCACGTTGAAAAATTCAGAAATGAACTTGAAAAGCTGGGCGTAAATGCTACTATACGTAGAAAACTTGGAGCGGATATAGACGCTGCATGCGGTCAGCTGAGAAGAGAATTTGAAAAAACGAGAGGTGATATGTTTGAAGATAGTCAGTGATTCGGATATCGGTTTATGTCGCAGTGAAAATCAGGATGTTGTAATGAGTGAAAAGATCAATGATTCTGTATTTGTAGTTGTTTGTGATGGTATGGGCGGTGAGAATTCAGGACTGGATGCAAGCAGTATAACAGCAGAAGTTGTTCTTAACAAATTTATTGCAGGATATGATGATTCATTTTCTGCTAATAGTATAAGAAATCTTCTTATATCTTCACTGAACGTTGCAAATTCTATAGTGTATAATACTGCTAATGCAGAACCTGAAAAATACGGCATGGGTTCTACCTGTGTGGCGGCATTTGTTGACTCTGCTACAGATACAGCACATATAGTGAATGTCGGTGATAGCAGAGCATATCTGTGCGGTGAGGATTTTATTACACAGATCACAGTTGATCATTCATTTGTTCAGATGCTCATGGATCAGGGAAAAATTACTCAAAAGGAAAAAGAGGAACATCCTAAGAAAAATATGCTTATAAGAGCTGTGGGTGTTGAAAAAGATGTAGATGTGGATTATTTTGAGGTAACACTTTCAGGGGGAAGACTTCTTATGTGCACAGACGGACTTCATGGTTGCAGTAGCAATGATGAGATACTTGAAATTATAAATTCAGCTTCAGTTGAAGATGCTGTAAAAGGTTTGAAAGAACTTGCACTTGATAAGGGCGGACATGATAATGTTACTCTTGCAGTTATCGAAAATAGCTGATTGTTGATGTGAGAAAACTAATAAGTTCAGGAGTGTTGATCTGATGGATATAAATATTGGGAAAAAGCTTGACGGAAGGTATGAAATAGTTGAATCTATAGGTACCGGAGGAATGGCTGATGTATATAAGGCAAACGATGTAGTGGAAGGTACTGAAGTTGCAGTAAAAATACTTAAAAAGGAATATGCGGAAAACGAAGAATTTTTAAGGAGATTCAGAAATGAATCAAAAGCTATTGCAGTTCTTGCTCACCCTAACATCGTAAAAATACTTGATGTAGGTTTTACTAATAAGATTCAGTATATTGTCATGGAGTATATAGACGGTATTACTCTTAAAGAGTTTATGGAGCAGGAAGGTATTCTTGAATGGGATACTGCGTGTTACTTTGCTTCACAGATACTTAAAGCACTTCAGCATGCACATGACAGAGGAATAGTTCACAGGGACATAAAACCTCAGAATATTATGCTTCTTACAGATGGAACTATCAAAGTCATGGACTTTGGTATAGCAAAGTTTGCAAGAGAAGAGGGGCTGACAACGACAGCTCAGGCAATAGGTTCTGTACACTACATAAGTCCCGAACAGGCTCGCAGTGATGCTACTGATGAAAAGAGTGACATATATTCTGTAGGTATCGTACTTTACGAAATGCTTACAGGAACCAAACCTTTTGACAATAATAATCCTGTTTCAGTTGCTCTTATGCATATGCAGACAAAAGCAAAAAATCCTCGTGAAATTAATCCGGATATACCGAGAGGATTGGAAGAGATCATCTTAAAAGCTATAGAAAAAGAACCTTCAGACAGGTATCTGTGTGCTATTTCGATGATTGATGATATAGAGAGATTTAAACAGTTCCCCGGGGATACTTTTGGATATTATGAGGAGGAAGAAAATTTCATGGATTATGATAATAACAACAACAACGAAACAAATACGAAGTTTTTTAAGGCGTTAAATCCCGAAAAAAACAATGAGGTTGTCAGAAAAGCTACTATGACACAGATTCAGACAGATGATGATGAAACATATTATGAAGAGGAATATGTAGAAAAAAGATCAATGTTTGTGCCTATTCTTGCCGGTGTTGTTATAGTTTCTGTAATTATAGGCGTGTGTTTTGTATTTGGTTTGTTCTATAATTATTTCGGAGGCGGAAACACCGATAACAAAGAATTTGAAATACAGGACTATGTAGGTCTTAATTTTGAACAGGTAGTTTCAGAACATGGATACAGAATAAACTTTGTAAAGAAAAGCGATGAATACAGTTCTGATTTTGAAAAGGGCGTTATAATGTCACAGAGTATAAGCCCCGGACAGACAGTAAAACCGCATGTACAGCTTGAAGTAATAGTCAGCAACGGACCGAAGATGAGAAAAGTAACTTCTGTAGACAGCAGTTTTACAGCTGAACAGGCTATGGCACGTCTTAATGAAGAAGGATTTGAAGTTCAGCAGAAGTATACATGGTCTGATGACGTTCCTGAAGGAAATGTTATAGAAACCTATCCTCCTGCAAATCAGGAGATGAAGGAAGGTTCTATGGTTATACTGGTTATAAGCCGTGGACCTATGATAACAGAAGTCAGTGTTCCTGACCTTATGGGTAAGGAAGAGGCTGTGGCCAAGGAAATGCTTGAAGATCTTGAACTTGTTGTTGAAATCGCCATGGCAAACTCAACTGAACCTGAAGGAAGAGTTGTAAGACAGAGTCTTTCAGCAAATGAAAAAGTAAAGACAGGAACAGTTATTACTATATATGTAAGTACAGGTCTTCCGCCGACGGCTACACAGAATATCGAGATCACATTCCCTGCAAATGCATCAGGATTGTTCACCTTCAAGGTTTATCTCGACGGTTCTCTTTATGCAGAAGAAGCAAATGTAGACCCTGCGTACACAACAAGAAAAACTCTTTCGATAACATCATCAGGTACAGAAAAAGATGTTACAGTTATACTTGTAAATCAGGCAAACGGACTTCAGGCAGAACTCGGAAGATACCAGTATTCATTTGATGAATCAAGAACAAGAAAGATCATTTCTGAAAGTATTCTCGAAGCATTCAAGAGTGTTGACGGTATAAAAGCAAACGTTACAACAGCAGTTACTACAGGTACAGGAACAGTAACCACAACTGCTTCATCAGCTGTTTCAAGTGAAACAACAACACCTGCACCGGAAACACCTGCACAGACAGAGCCACCGGTAGTAAGCAGTGAAGAACCTACTCCTTCTGCACCGGAAGAACCGGCAGTCACAGAAGCACCAGTAGCCGGTGAGTAATTATGAGTGACGAAAAGAATATCAGAACAGGACTTATCGTAAAATCCATAGGGGGACTCTATTCAGTAGAGTCTCCTGATGGTATCTTATATGATTGTGTCCCAAGAGGAGTTTTCAGAAAAGATAAAAAGGTTCTTTGTGTAGGAGACAGGGTAAGTTTTAACGATGATAAAGTTATAACCGAGATCCATCAGAGAAAAAATTATCTGATAAGACCGCCTCTTGCAAATATGGATCAGCTTATTTTTGTGGTGTCAATGTGTGAGCCTTCACCAAATCTTACACTGCTTGACAAATTTATTGCTATAGCCGAATATAAAAATATTGTTCCGGTTGTAGTTCTTACAAAAGTTGATCTTGACAGTTTTGAAAATATTTTTTCTATATATACAAAAGCAGGAATAAAGATCCTCATAGTTGATTATGATGATATAAAAACAATACAGGCAGTCAAAGAATTGCTTAAAGGAAAAATAAGTGCCTTTACAGGTAATACAGGTGTCGGAAAATCAACTCTTCTCAATGCAATTGATGACAGATTTGGCATACCGACCGGTGAGATAAGCAAGAAACTTGGAAGAGGAAAGCATACAACACGTCATGCTCAGTTATATAAACTTGACAACGGCGGATATATTGCAGATACTCCGGGTTTTTCTACGTTTGAAACTAATAAATATGATATAATACAAAAAGAAAAACTAAGCGATTGTTTTGTTGAGTTTTCGGATTTTTCCGGGGAATGTATGTTTAAGGATTGTTCTCATACAAAGGAAAAAGGATGTGCCGTTGTTGAAGCGGTAAGAGAAGGTAAAATATCAGCGAGCAGGCACGAAAGCTATTGTCGTATGTACGAGGAAGCCAAAAACATAAAAGACTGGGAGCATCGATAATATTGATATATAACTACAGAAGATATCATTAAACGATATTATCCCGTGTCGTAAAGATCAGAAGGCTTGTTTTGGTTTTGATACGCTTGGGTCTGTAGAAGGAGAATAAAGCTGTATGGATAAAAATATCGGAGTAATACTCGATGGAAGATATGAAGTTCAGAGGCGTATAGGTGTCGGCGGAATGGCCGATGTCTATAAAGCTTTTGATATTGAAGAAAGCAGAGAAGTTGCTGTAAAGATACTGAAAAATGAATTTATCAACAACGATGAATTTTTACAGCGATTTAAAAATGAATCAAAGGCAGTTTCTATGCTTTCTCACCCGAATATTGTTAAGATACTCGATGTCGGATTTAATGAAGATCTGAGATATATAGTAATGGAGTATATTGACGGAATAACGCTCAGGGATTATATAGAAGCTGAGCAGAAGCTTGACTGGAAAGAGACTTCACACCTCATAATCCAGGTGCTTCGCGCATTACAGCATGCTCATGACAGGGGAATAATACATCGTGATATAAAACCTCAGAATATAATGATGTTTTCAGACGGAACTATCAAGGTGATGGATTTCGGAATAGCAAAGTTTACCTATGAACTTGGTATAACAGCTACAGCGCAGACAATAGGTTCAGTACATTATATCAGTCCTGAACAGGCAAGCGGTAAGACAACAGACGGTAAGAGTGATATTTATTCAACAGGTATTCTTATGTATGAGATGCTTACCGGAAAGAAGCCGTTTGATACAGATAATCCTGTTACTGTAGCACTTATGCAGATGAATGATAAGGCTGAACTTCCAAGAAATCTTAATCCTGATATTCCTGTAGGAATAGAGGAAATAGTTCTGAAAGCTATTGAAAAAGACCCGTCAGACAGATATCATAGCGCAAAAGAAATGATAAAGGATATCGAGCTTTTCAAAACATCGCCTGACATGGTCTTTGGATATGCTAAAAAAGAAGAAAAGCAGGAAGAAGAAAAAATAGCATATCAGGTAAATCCTGACGAATTTGAATATCAGGATCTGCTGGTAGAGTACGGAAATTATGCTCCTGTTGATTCGTCTGAGTTTGTTGATACTGATGAAGATGAGATAGAAGAGGCAAATTATTATATAGGTTCAAAAAAGACAGAGCATAACAACAGTTCTGAAAAGCAGTCTGCAAATCATCAGCAGTCAGACGATAACGATGCAGACGACAGGAAAAATACCATACTTGTAAAGTTTTTTTCAGTTCTTACTGTAGTTGCGATGATAGCACTTGTTATCGGAATATCATCGTTCATAAAAAGTATGTTACAGAAACCTGAAGAAAAAGTTGATGCATTACCTATGCCAAAACTTGTTCAGTATGATTATGACGATATGCTTAACAAGTATGCCGGCAAACTGGATATAAAACTTGAAGGAAAACCGGTATATTCAACATATGTCGAGAATGCCATTGTATCACAGAGTATAGAGGCAGGAGTAGAAGTGCCTTTGGGTACGGTTGTATATGTAAAAGTGAGCAACGGAAAAAATATTTCTGTAGTGCCTGAGGTTGTCGGACTTTCTTCTGAAGAAGCGATAGCTCTTATAAACGAAAATGGTTTCAGTGTTGAACAGAAACAGGAATTTAACGAAGAAGTCGTTTATAATCGTGTAATACGTGTTACACCTGATCCGGGAACAGAGATGGAAGTTTCAAATATTGTAACTATCTATGTAAGTAAGGGTTCGCAGACAGATGCACGTATCGTTCCGAGTGTTGTCGGAAAGACAAAGGAAGAAGCTGTTAAACTTCTTGAAGGTTACGGTTTCTCAGTAAGCACAGAAGATAAAGATGATAAAGCTCCTGAAGGTCAGGTAATAAGTCAGAGTATTCCGGAAGGAACACTTGCAAATCCAAGTGAAAAGATCATTCTCCATATAAGTACAGGAAAGCCTCCTGTATCGGAGATACCGATAACAATAAAATATCCTGAACGTGCATATGGTCTTCTTAAGTTTACAGTATATCTTGATAACGAAGTTTATCTTGAACAGGAAAATGTAAATGTTGAAGAACTCGAATCTATAAAGTTTGACATATCAGGTTCAGAAAAGAAAACTGTAAAGATAGAAGTATTAAATCCTATAACAAATGCAACAGCTACTATAGGAACTTATAAGTTTGATTTTGAAGCCAAGAAATATGATGTGGAAAACGAAGATGTAAAAGCTGCTTTTGAAGCTATAGGTGCTATAAAGCCGGAAGAAACAACTACAGAAGCAACAACAACTACTACCGTTGTTACCACAACAGAGGCTACTACAACAGAAGCGACTACAACTGAAATAGTAACACAGCCACCGGTTACCGAGACACCTGCACCGACAGAACCTCCGGTAACAGAACCGCCTGTTACAACAACAGAGCAGCCGGTCGTAACAGAACCTCCGGTATCTGATACGCCGACTCCTCCTTCATCGGAGGTAGTTTCTTCCGAACTTTCACCGCAGAGCAGTGAAAGTTCTGAGTCATCTTCTTTGGAAAATGGAGATGTTTCCGATGGACAGGTTTCATAACCTTGCAAAAAAATATTAACCAAAAAAATTTCCCCGAATATAATATATTATCGGAATGATAAAATTACATAATCTGTATTTGTCGGGGGGATAGTGTTATGAAAGTTGTTGTTATAAAGAGTCCGAAATTTCTTTCAACAGTTTTGAGAGTTATTTTTAAGATCAAAAAAGAAGATAATGAATAGCAAAATACCGTTGCAGGTCATCTGAAGATCTGTAGCGGTATTTTTTTATATTTTGAAGAATATATATATTAGAGGAAATGGGGTGTAAATATGGATACAGAAAAGGAAAGTACAGCAGATAATTATACAGAGCTTATTATTGATGATTATGATGAGGCAGAAAAAAGTTATAGTTTGGAGATGCTTTCTTATGTCCAGTGTATGATTTGTCTTGTGATATTTCTTTTGCTTTGCGGTTTTCTGTTTGTTTATCCGGGACTCAGAGGAACTGTTGCGGATATGTTTGAAGAGATATCACATACAGGTCTGGCAAAAATTATCAAAGAAACGTTTTATGAGATAAAATCAATAGTCGGAAGATAGCGTTATGATAGTTTTTCGTATACGTGGGGTAAAAGTAAGTTTTGATATAGGATTTTTAAGTATAATATCGTTTGTGATGCTCAGTGGAGGCAAATATTACGGGCTTACGTTTGTTTCCTGTATGATACATGAACTGGGGCATCTTATTCAGATGTTTTTGTCAGATGAAAGTGTAAGTGTGATTTCCTTTAATATTTCCGGAATAACGATAGTGCCGTGTCATAAGAAAATAAATTCATTCTGGAATGATATATGTATTTTACTCGGAGGACCTTTTGCAAATCTGGTTACTGCGCTTTTTTCATTTTATATAGCAGGCGGTAATATAAATATTTTTATGCTTATAAATCTTATTCTGGGATTGTTTAATCTTCTGCCGTTTTCAAAACTTGACGGCGGAAGTATTGTCTGTACACTTGCTGAATGTTTTATGAGTTGTGAGAAAAAAGAATTGTTTACAAGATATTTTTGCATTTTTAATATTATCATACTTGTAGTGTTCTGCTTTGTATTTTCAGAGTATATTCTTTCAAATATTTCTCTTGTCATAATGATTTTTTATCTTTTTTTTACGGAAATAATTACTATGCGAAATTTAAAATAATCATTGATTAATTGTCGATTTTGTAGTACAATTAAAGAGTTAGTTAATACAAAACCGGAGGATTTTTATGCTTAAAGATAAGATAGAAAGATTGCTTCTCAAGGTACAGAAACCTTCACGTTATATAGGTGGAGAACCCGGAAGTGTTATGAAAAATAAAGAGAACGTCGATGTAAGATTTGCTTTTTGTTTTCCCGATAGTTATGATATAGGTATGTCGCATCTCGGAATGAAGATACTTTATTCACTTATAAACAGCAGGGAAAATTACTGGTGTGAGAGAGTATTTGCACCATGGCTTGACTTTGAAGAACTTATGAGAGAAAATGATATTCCTCTCTACGCTCTTGAAAGTCTTGAACCTGTAAAAGATTTTGATTTTATAGGGTTTACGATGCAGTATGAACTTTCATATACAAATCTTCTCAATATGCTTGATCTTGCAGGTGTTCCGATATATGCAAGTGACAGAGGAGAATCACTTGCACCTATAGTCGTTGCAGGCGGTCCATGTGTCTGTAATCCAGAGCCTTTTGCCGAATTCTGTGATATCATTTCACTTGGCGAGGGCGAAGAAGTAACTCTTGAAATGATGGAACTCTATGAGAAAATGAAGAAACAGGGCGCTACAAGGCAGGAATTTCTTAAAGAAGCCTCAAAAATAGACGGCTTGTACATACCGTCATTATATGATGTTGAGTATAATGATGACGGAACAATAAAAAAATATGTTCCGAAAGACGGTGCGCCTGAGATCATCAGAAAGAGAATAATAAAAGATTTTGATAAGGTTTTCTATCCTGAAACTTTTGTCGTTCCTTTTTCTGAAATAGTACATAACAGAGCGTCTGTTGAGGTTTTAAGAGGTTGCATAAGAGGTTGCCGTTTCTGTCAGGCAGGATTTATCTACAGACCTTTCAGAGAAAAATCAACAGAGAAGATATCATGTCAGGTAAAAAATCTTTGTGAAAATACAGGATATGAGGAACTTTCACTTTCATCTCTCAGTACAAGTGACCACTCACAAATAGATGAGATGCTCACAGAATTGATCAAATATACAGAAAACGAACACGTAAACCTTACGCTTCCTTCGCTTCGAGTTGATAATTTTTCAGATGCTCTTCTTGAAAAAATAAAGAAGGTAAGAAAGAGCGGACTTACATTTGCTCCCGAAGCAGGTACTCAGCGTTTGCGTGATGTTATAAATAAAAATGTTTCTGAAGAAGAGATAATGTCTACCTGTCGTATAGCGTTTGAAGGTGGCTATACAAAGGTAAAGCTTTATTTTATGATGGGACTTCCTACCGAAACAGATGAAGATATAATAGGTATAGCAGATACAGCGCAGAAGGTAGTGGATCTTTTCTATTCTATCCCTGACAGACCAAAGGGTTCGGTATCTGTTTCAATCAGTGTTGCAACATTTGTGCCTAAGCCTTTTACACCGTTTGAATTTGAAGCGCAGATAAGCCGTGAAGAAATCGAACGCAGACAGAAACTTCTTGTTGACAGTGTAAAGTCTAAAAAAATAAAGGTAAGCTGGCACAGCCCTGACATAAGTATTCTTGAAGAGGTACTTGCAAAGGGTGACAGAAAAATAGCAAAGGTAATGTACGAAGCCTGGAAGAGCGGTTGTAAATTTGACAGCTGGGGTGAAACTTTTGATTATGAAAAGTGGCAGACAGCTTTTGAAAAGTGCGGAGTAGACATTGGTTTCTATGCTAACCGTCAGAGAGAATACGATGAAGTATTTCCGTGGGATCACCTTGACTACTATGTTAAAAAGGATTTTCTTGTAAGCGAAAATAAAAAAGCAAAAGAAAACCTTACAACTCCTAACTGCCGTCAGAAGTGTTCAGGTTGTGGCGTAAATGTTTGTGTGGGAGGTGCTTGTTTTGGTTAAGTTAAGAGCAAGATTTGAAAAGAAAGACAGAGCAAAGTATATTTCTCACCTTGACCTGTACAGATTTATGCAGAGAACTTTTAAAAGAGCAGGTATATCGGTGTGGTATACAGAAGGTTTCAATCCTCATCTTTATATTATGTTTCCGCTCCCGCTTTCACTTGGATTTGAAAGTGACTGTGAGATAATGGACTTTAACATAACAGATGACAATCTTAGTCCGCAGTATATTGTGGAAAAAATGAATTCGGTACTCCCTGATGGAATAAAGCTTACAGATTTGTATGAACCTGTAATGAAGCATACCGAGATAGCGTATTCAGTTTATGATATACTCCTTATATCAGACAATAATGAGTTTTGTAAAGAAAAGTTTGACAGCTTTATTTCTCAGGACGAGATAATTATAAAGAAGAAAACCAAGAAAAAGACTTTTAAAGATGTTGATATAAAGCCTGTATCAGATGTACTTGCGGTAAGTGATACACCGCAGGGACTTAGCATAAAGCTGAAAATGCCTTCAGGAAGTGCGGTAAATTACAATCCGTCTCTTTTACTTGATGCGTTTTATGCATATACAGGTGCAGAACCTGAATTTGCACGTATAAACAGGACAAATATCATTACCGAAAACGGCGATGATTTCAGATGACGTATCACAACAAAAATCTTTTTTCCATGCAGGATGCAGAGTACAGAGAGTTTCAGGCAAAACTTATTCCGAATATTAAAAAGGAAAGTATAATAGGAATAAGAACGCCCATTCTTAAAAAATATGCTCTGGAGCTTGTTAAAAATAACGATTTTACGGAGTTTATAAGTATTCTTCCGCATGAATATTTTGAAGAAAATCAGCTTCATGCATTTATTGTTTCAGAACTTAAAGATTATGACAAGGTAATAAGTGAACTTGAAAGATTTTTGCCATATGTTGATAACTGGGCAACCTGCGATCAGTTGCGTCCTAAAATTTTTAAAAAGCATAAGGACAAACTGATAACCAAAATCAGAAAATGGATATCCTCATCTCACACATACACAATAAGATTTGGTGTTGGAATGATGATGTGCCACTATCTTGATGATAATTTTGAAGAAGATCATCTTAAACTGATTTCGGAGATCAGGGTTCATGATTACTATATTGACATGATGATAGCATGGTATTTTGCGACTGCACTTGCCAAGCAATACGACAAAGCTGTAAAATTTATAGAAAATAATGTGCTCGATACTTTTATAAATAACAAAACTATTCAGAAAGCAAGAGAGAGTTATCGTGTAAGCGATGAACACAAAGAATACTTAAAAAAATTAAAGAGAAATACAGGAGCTGATAAAAAATGAATTTTTCAGAACTTGCACAGACAAGATATTCAGTCAGAAAATTTTTAGATAAAAACATTGAAGAAAAAGACCTTGAAATAATTCTTAAAGCAGGAAATACAGCGCCTACAGCTTGTAACTATCAGCCTCAGAGAATATATGTGGTAAGAAGTGAAGAAAAAATAGCAAAACTTAACGAGTTATGCCGTTGTATTTTTGGGGCTAAAGATGTTCTGATGTTTACATACAATACCGATGAGGCATGGAAAAATCCTCTTGACAGTGGTGTATGTTCAGGTGTTCAGGACGTAAGTATAGTGGCAACTCATATTATGATGCAGGCATGGGAACTGGGGATAGGTACTTGCTGGGTAAATTATTTTTCAAATTCTTTACTTGAAAAGGAATTTGGACTTCCCGAAAATGAAAAAGTTGTACTTCTTATGCCTATAGGCTATCCTGCAGAAGATTCCGTACCGCTTGAAAAAATGCACAATGTACGCAAAGATATTGATAAGACGGTAAGGTACATATAAAAAAATTTTGAGGAAAACATTAAACCAAGAGAGGAAAAGATTTTGAAAATGAGAAAAAAATGTATTAGAAATGGTATTCTTGTTTGTGTTATGGCGTCATTGATGCTTATGACAGCAGGATGCAGTGAAACAGAACCTATGAGTACAGGAATGAGCAATACAGGAACAGTAGCAGATACTACAGAACTTCAGACAGAAGAACAGACTCAACCTGAACAGACTGAGCCGGTGACAGAAGCTGTTACAACAGAAGAAACAGTAACTACAGAAGAAATATCAACAGTATACAATCCGCTTACAGGAGAGTACGGTTACAATGAAAATGCTGTAGGCAAAAGACCGGTTGCAGTTATGATAAACAATATAGATCTGTCACTTCCGCAGTATGGTATAGGTTCGGCAGACTATATTTATGAAGTGGTAGTTGAAGGCGGAATTACAAGACTTATGGCTGTGTTTGCAGACTACACATCTGTTCCCGATCTTTGTTCTATAAGAAGCTGTCGTTACTATTATCCTATAATTGCTCATGGTCTTGACGCTATATACTGTCACTGGGGCGCTGACCAGACTATAGCACAGGAAACACTTGACAGACTTGACATAGACAGATTTGACGGCGGAAGTTCGACATATTATGACTGGCTTTTCCTTAATGATGAACAGAGACTTCTTGAATACAGCAGTGAACATACAGGTTATCTTAAAGGAAGCGCTCTTGCTGAGGCAATAGAATATGCAGGATACCGTACTGATATGAGAAACGGTGCAAAAGATGCATTTGTATTTGCGGAAGGTGATGAAGTCACAACTTTTGAGGGTACACCATGCACTATGTTTGATGTTATTTTCTCCGAGTCATATTACAGCACTTTTACTTATGATGAAGAAAACAAGACCTACAAAAAACAGCATTCGGGAGATCCGCATATGGACAGTGCTACAGATGAACAGCTTTCATTTACAAACGTTTTTGTTCTCGAAACTTCTGTATCAATGAGAGGTGTAGGCGAACTTATGGACGTTGCACTTGAAGGTGGTACAGGTTACTACATTTCAGGCGGAAAGTCCATGCCGATAAACTGGACAAAGCCTGCCGAAAACGAAAACTTTGTTATAACAGACTTATCGGGTCAGCCCATAACAGTAAACCGTGGCAAATGCTATTTTGGTATTACCGATAAGGTTGAGTTTTTCTGATGCTACGGGGTATATTGAAACCTCGTGCCGTTTATAACTGGAAGACATTTGATGAGATTTTTCCCACAGATCAGGAGGTTTGTGGGAAAAAATTTTTAAAAAATTTTGTTTACAACAGTGAAATCGGTCTTGGTAAGGAAAATGCAGAAGTTTATCGTGGAGATGAACTCATTGTTTATCAGCACGGCGGTAATTTTGATAAATTACTTTTTGGCGATGTAAAGATGAGCGGTGTATGTTGTGAGATAATAGCCACATACAATTTTCTTGTTCTATCGGGTAAAAAGGTTGATTTTTTCAGGCTGGCATCGGAGTTTGAATACAACGCTGTTTTGAAACCGCCGGTTATAAGGCTTTTTACACGAAACGGCACATGGGGAAGTAATCCGTATACAGTAAGAGCCTGTTTTGACAGGTATGGTATATCATACGATATGTATGATTCCTTTGAAAATAAAAATGCCTTTTCAGAGTTTAAAAAAGCTCTTGTTTTAGCAAAATATGCTTTTGTTTCTTATGCGTGGAAATGGGACAGAGTAAGTATCAAAGGCAGAAAATTTGGCGCTGGGGTCATAAAGGGGATACATACATTTGTGGTGGTTTGCGAAAAAGAAGGAAAGTTCAGGACGTTTAACCGCTATAGTAATCATCGGTCATCGGTGGAGTACGGGAGTTTTGATGAGATACTGGGGGACGGTGATTCGGAGTTTCTTGTGGGGTATATAATAAAGTAAAAAATCTGCTTATCGTTTTTGACAGGCAGATTTTTTGGTTGTCGCTATAGTTGTCAATCAATACATTAACTTTTTTCTTGAGAGTAACTGTAAATTATAATAAAATAAAATTAAAGAAATTAAGTAAAGGAATGATAATATGAATTTCTTAGAATATTTTAAATTTCTTCGTGAGAAATACGAAGTATCAAATACAGAATTATTAAATGAGCTTACCATATCAGGAAGTGAAATAAAAAAAAGCAGCCTGTCTCATAAACTTAATGGTGAAAGAAAAATTACAATAGAAGAATTAGAAATCTTTATTTTAGTATTACAACCATCAGTTGCAGAAGAAAGTAAGCTTAGAGAACTTTATAAAATCTATGATTTTGGTGAAGTAGAATTTGAAGAAGTAAAGCTTATTAAAGAATATATAGAGCAATTCGAAAATAATGTTATCTTACAACTTGAAGAAAGTGATATTGATTTGAATAATGTTTTTGAAATTAATGATGAGAAATTTCTTACTACTGTATTATTGAAAATTTTATCTGATTCATGGGGGAATGGTAATATTGAGATTATGTGTCAGCCTGAATATACAAGACTTATAGATTTATTGCTTAGTTTAAGTGCTAAGAAACATTCGGAAGTGAAACAGATTGTTTTTTTGAATAATGAATATAAGAATGACAGTAATATATATAATATTCGTTGTCTGACGATACTAGATAAGTTGGTTATAAAAAATCCTATGCATAAAATACGCTATTTTTACGATAAGGTTAATGCTCGCATAAATGAATTGACTATATTTCCGTTTTTTGTTTTATCTGGAGACAAAGCATTACTTATTTCACATAATTTCAAAACAGGATATTTGATTCATGATAAGTTGTTTATAAATAAGTTAAGCAGAGAATTTAATCGTATATTCAATCAAGCTAATGAATTGTTCAGAATAATAGCAAATGATATTGAATATATGCAGATTTGTTCAGAATTTGAAAAAAGTGCGAAGAATATGTACACACTACAATATCATCCATGTATAAGATTTAACGGAGACGAAAATCTTACAAAATCATGTATCAGAGATGATTTTGATTTTGGAGAGGAGTTACTTGAGTTTTTTCAATCCAGTTGGGAAAATCAAGGTAGGTTTAAAGGGTATCATTTTCATTCTTCTGCAGGTGTGCAGGATTTTCTTGAAAAAGGAATCACTACAGATATGTCACCAATGCTTTTCAATTCGGTAGAAAAACAAAATCGAGAGCTTATGCTGAAGAAGGCGAAAGAAAATAAGGTACAGAGTAACATTGAAATAAATGATAAGTTTATCAACGTTCCTTTACCACTTTCTATTGTCTGTTATGATACGGCTGTGGTTTTGATTAGTTATAGAAATAATGAAGGAACAAGGTTACTTTTGAATGAAAGGAGTTTGTATAAGTCAACGATTAATTTTTTTAATTATATTTATAAGTATGAGAGAGTTGAGGAAGGAAAATGATGTGAATGGTTGGAGGTGTATATGTCAAAAAGAGATTAAACAGTTTATTTAAGTAATAGTAAATTATAATTAAAAATTTTATTATGAAAGGGGAGATATATAAAGATAACAACAGATCATATTGTTTGATATTTAGAAATATTAAATATCATATCGAGTGAAGAATTAAAAGGTAATGGTAATGCATGGTGGAAGTAAATGTCTGATATTAACACAACTACAAAAGGGTATAAAGTGATAAAATATCTTGAAAAAAATTGTATTAATGACATTGATTCAAGTAATGGATCAAATATTTATAACATCGTTGTATGATGAAACGACTGCTAATAAAAAGGAATGGTGAAATAGAATGAAAAACTTAATTAAAAAAGTAGTTGTAATAATTCTTTCTGTATTGATTGCATTCTATCCTTCTCTATTTACTACACCCAGACATATGCACATATCAGCTACAACTACATTACTATATCCTCTCCCTGAAAACTCATTTGCGCTTACACAAAAATATAGTGCATCACATAAGGCTGTGGACTGGGGAACATTGGGGCGTAAAATAGGTGTTCCTATATACGCTGTTGACGATGGAGTTGTACGAACAGCAGCTTCCTGTGGTACATACGGTATTTTAATTGTGCTGTGGCATGAAAACATCGGTAGATATTCTGCATACGCACACTGTGAAAACACAAATTATGTTACCGTAGGGCAAAAGGTTAAGCGTGGAGATACGATTGCAACAGTAGGTATGACTGGAAATACTTCTGGACCACATTTGCATTTTATGATTTTTAAGCAAATGCAAAGTTCGTCATCAAATTATCCCAGCGAATCTACTTGTGAAAATCCTTTATCGTATTCGTATACTTATGATAAACCGCCACTTGTTGCAAAACCAAGTGTCAGTAAACTGACAGCAAATACATATTCAATTTTCCAAGGACAAAGTATTACTTTTACAGCTTCGTCTGATACTGCAACAGAATATACAATAGGTATTGATAAAGATGGGAAACGGATCAAAACAGAATATATGCCTGGTGGAAAATTGACATGTACTTTTAATGAGGGCGGTACATATTCTGCGTATGTAACATCAGCAAATTCGTCTGGTTATTGTGATAGTGCAAGAATTACATTTACAGTCATGTCTCCTGTTAATATAGGAAATGAGTTTTATGCCTTTATAATGAATAATAATTGTTGGAAACAAATTGCAAGTACAAACACAGATAATGTTGAACTGCAAACCGAGAACGGTAATGGAAATCAATTGTGGAGATTTGTTCGTCAGGAAGATGGTTCATATGTGATATATAACGGAAAGGATGGAAAGTATAACACATATGTGTTGGATTCGCATGAAAGCAAAGAAGCAGGTAGTAATGTATATGTTTATAAAGGCTATGTAAATGGTATAGCACAACAATGGTATATTTACGGAACTGAAAATGCTTATTATTTACGTTCAAAATGTACAGATTGTGTATTGGATTTAAGTAATGATGATAGTAGCGATGGTACAAATATTCAAATGTTTACTTATAACGCTACTAATGCACAAAAATTTGCTATTTATAAAGTTAAAATGTATAATGTTTCATTTGATTCTAAAGGTGGAGAATGTTCTTTGTCAAGTAAGTTGGTGGCAGGAGAAAGTAATTATGGTGATTTGCCTACTCCATCACGTTCAAATTATAGTTTTTTAGGATGGTATATTGATGCTGATTTAAGCAAACAAGTGACTAAGGATACAAAAGTAACATTACTAAAAGATCATATGCTCTATGCTAAATGGAAAGCAAATGAGTATGAAATTTTTTTAGATGCAAATGGTGGAACAATATTGACTACAGATAAAACAGTGTCATATAATGAGACTTACGGAAAGTTACCAGTACCAGTAAGAGCAAATTATACATTTGATGGTTGGTATACAGAAACAAGTGGAGGCGTAAAAATTACTGAAAATTCTGTAGTTTCAGCTTTATCATCACACATACTTTACGCTCACTGGACCCCAAATCAATATAATGTAAATCTCATTTATAATGATGGAACAGATAAAACGGAAACTATAAAAGTAACTTATGATAGTACATATTCAAATCTTTCATTACCTAAAAGAGACGGATATAACTTCAATGGTTGGTATACTGCCAAAGATGGAGGAACATTAATATCAACAAGCAGTAAAGTAACAATAACATCAGATCAGACATTGTATGCACATTGGTCAAATGATAAGATTATGATTACATTTGAAGTAAATGGCGGAACTGTAGAAAAATCTGAGAAACTTGTTACATATGATAAAAGTTATGGAGTATTTCCTGAGACTACAAAGAGTGGTTATATTTTTGCAGGTTGGTACCTTGACGAGGAGTTTACCAAACCTGTAAGTGAAAGTGATACTGTAAAAATAACTTCAAATCACAAGATATATGCAAAATGGGATATGAAACGATATATAGTTACCTTTGAAGCAACCGGAGGAATTTCTGATGTAAAAAACAAACAAGTGGTACAAGGAAAGCCATATGGTGTTCTTCCGGAAGCAACTAAAGAAAACGAAGAGTTTTTTGGTTGGTTTACAAAAGACGGTGTTGAAATTACATCTGAAAGCATTGTGGATTTAGAAAATGATATCATTTTGTATGCAAAGTGGAAATCAGATTTTATAGTAAAAGGTGATGCAAATAAAGATGGTGTTGTGACAGTAGCGGATTTAATGTACTTGCAAAAATATTTGCTTAATATTGAAACAATATCACTTGGTAATATTATTTATGTTGATATTAATGATGATGGTAATTTAAACATAGTTGATTTTATAATGTTAAAACAAATGTTGGTGGACGAAAAATAAAATTATGATATATTATGGGGGTGTTTATTTATGAAGAAAAAACATTTGTTGAATGTTTTGACAGCAATGATAGTAACGATCACATATTTGAATGTTGCGATATCAATGATATTTGCAGAAGAATATGTCGCATTTAAAGGGAGCGGAACCAAAGAAGATCCGTATCAGATTTCTACTGCGTATGACTTGAAACTGCTTTCAGAGATTATAGCAGGTGATGATATAGAAACTGCTGAGAAATATGCTAATGCATCGTACATTCAGACAGCTGATATTGATTTGAAGAACAGCAAATTTACACCAATAGGAAAATATCCTGGTGTTGGATTTTATGGTGAGTACAATGGTAATTATCATTGTATAAGTAATATGCTTATTTCAGAAGAGCGTAGTTATGTTGGTTTATTCGGACGAGTTGCAGGTGGAAATATTCTTAATTTGTCTGTGAGTGGTAAGGTAAGCACAACATCTAGCATTGAGCATAATACCCATATTGGTGGTATAGTTGGTGAATTATGTGATGAATCAACTATAAGAAGATGTTCTTTTAATGGTGAAATATCTGCTGCTGATGAAATTGCAGGTGGGGTAGTTGGTCAGCTTGTAAGAGGTGGAAAAATTATAGAATGTTATTCAAATGCAATTGTTAGTTCATATGCTGCTTCAGGAGGAATTGTAGGATATGTTGGAGATCATAACAAAGAAGTAACAATGACAGTAGATAATTGTTATTTTGTTGGTGAAGTGAGTAACACTTCCGAAGCTAAAACAGTTGGAGGAATTATTGGGTGGCTTGAAATGAAACAAGAGAAATCAAATGTTGTAATCGCCAATAATTATTACCTTAATACATCTTGTAACGCCGGAGTAAATGGAGAATCTTATTCAGGATGTGATAAACTTTCATCTGCTATGATAAAAGCCAGTGCTCAAATATTGGGTGATCCATTCATAACTAATAATGAAACAGATGATTTTAATGATGGATATCCAATATTTGAATGGCAGAGTACACCGTATCAGTTCAAGGGTAGTGGTACAGCTGAAGATCCTTATCAGATTTCAAATAAAGTTGAACTTGAAGCTATGCGTGACCTTATAAACAGTCAGTATTGGTATAAAAAATACAATAATTGTTATTATATTCAGACAGCTGATATTGATTTGGAAAATGAACAGTGGACTGATCCTATTGCCAAAAGATTTGTCGATTTTAATGAGGCTGGATTATGCTTTTTGGGAAATTATAATGGACAAGGATATTCTATTTTAAACTTTAATCTTTCAAGAAGTGTAAAATGTGCCGGACTTTTTGGTTGCGTTGTAAATGATGCAGTAATAGAAAATCTCTCAGTATATGGAAATGTTCTTTCTACAAAAGAAAATGTAGGTGGTATTGTTGGAGAAGCTCAGAACAGTATTTTAATAAAGAATTGCTCGTTTTTTGGAAATGTTACAGGAACTTATGATGTAGGGGGAATAGTGGGTGAAATCTGGAATGGTGGTAGTGTAGAGAATTGCTATGGTATCGTTAATGTTTCTGGTACAAAAACAGGTGAAGGAAATTTGCCTTTGGGTGGAATAGTAGGTAGAATAGATATGGGCAAATTAGGTTCATCATACATTAAAAATTGTTATCACATAGGCGAGATAAGTTGTTCTGAAAATGTAGAAAAGATTTATAAAGGCGGAGTGTACGGTTTAATAAATTACATGGATGGAAGCGAAAAGTTAGAGATAGACAATTGCTATTTCTCATCTGAATATTGTGACGTAGAAGGAGTGAATATATCTCAAAAAGATGAATATATCATTAATTGTTTTAAGATAAATAACAAATTGATGAAGTTTGCTGCTGATAGTCTTGGAGAGCCGTTTGTAACGAATCCATACTCCGACTTTAATGAAGGATATCCTATATTCAAATGGCAACTTGATTCATTAAACAAGCAAAATCCATATATTATCGGTGACATAAACAATGACTCAGCTCAAGACGTTACCGATCTCACATACATTTCTCTTTATCTTCTCGGAGATGTTGAATTTGATGATTTGCAAAAAGATGCGGCTGATGTAAATGCTGATGGATGTATTGATATTGCGGATTTGGCTCACTATAAACAGTTTGTTTCTAAGGATAATGTGGTTTTGGGAAAATGATAAAAGAATAGGGGGATTTTTATGAATATAAAAAAATCAATACATAAGATTTTATCGGTTATGTTCTCTGCTGTGCTTGCAATACATCTTATAATGCCATCGTATTATATTCCGGTTAAAGCCTATGAGAGTCTTAGATATGGTATAGATGTATCTTATCATAATGGTACTATAGACTGGTACGCAGTAAAACAGAGTGGCATAGAGTTTGCTATAATCAGATCCGGTTATGGAAAATACGCTTACCAGGAAGATAATCAATTCAGAAATAATTACAATAATGCTAAGAGTGCCGGTATTGATTGTGGAACATATTGGTATAGTTATGCACTTTCTGTTGATGATGCTGTTAAAGAAGCAGATGTTTGTTATTCAATTATAAAAGGCTGTAGTTTTGAATATCCTGTTTTCTATGACTTGGAAGATGCATCGCTTTCATCAAGTCTTTCAAAAGCACAGATAACACAGATAGGAATTGCTTTTTGTGAAAGAATGAAATCTTATGGATATGAAGTAGGTGTATACGCTAATCTTAACTGGTTTAACAACTACATAAATAAAAGCGAATTTGTTTCAAGAGGTTATAAAATATGGCATGCACAATATCCATCGGGAGAATATGCTGTTGACCCTAAGAATTATGATAAAAGCTCAATTTGTGATATATGGCAATATTCAAGTAAGGGTAAAGTAAGTGGAATATCCGGAAATGTAGATGTGGATGTAGATTATTCTAATAACAGTTCTACGCCTTCTACCCCTACTACAAATAAAATTGTTTACTATCCGGCATGTGATTCAAGTTATACTTCACTTGTTGATGCACTAAAATCTATAGGAGTTGATAGTTCAAAAGAAAATCGTAAAAAAATAGCGGGAATAAATGGTATAACTAATTATGAATATACGGCTAAACAGAATGAAGAACTGTTAAATAAACTTAAAGACGGAAAACTTATAAAAGAAATAGTAAATGTTTCATGTACCATTCACACCTATGGTGGCTGGACAGTTCAGACGGCTGCTACATGTACAACAGACGGTACTCAAACAAGAAAATGTACTGCTTGCGGATATACGGAGAGTGGAACTATCGCGAAAACAGGGCATAGTTATGGAAGCTGGACAGTATCAAAAGCGGCAACTTGTACAACAGACGGAACAAACACAAGGAAATGCTCAAAATGCGGAAATACAGAAACATCGACTATAGCGAAAACAGGACATAGTTACGGAAGCTGGACAGTATCAAAAGCAGCAACTTGTACAACAGACGGAACAAACACAAGAAAATGCTCAAAATGCGGAAATACAGAAACATCAGCAATAGCGAAAACAGGACATAATTATGTTGATAATAACGTATCAGCTACATGTACCACAGACGGAAAAACTGAAAAGAAATGTAAAAATTGTAATGATACAATAACTACTGTAATAACAGCGACCGGTCATAAATACGGTGAATGGACAGTTTCTAAAAATGCTACTTGTATTTCTGATGGAGTAAAGACAAGAAAATGTTCAGAATGTGATGCATCTGAAACAGCAGGTGTTGAAAAAACAGGACACAATTATTCTGAAACGGTTATCAAACCTTCATGTACTACAAAAGGATATACATTGTATGAATGTACGGTATGTGAAGATGCTTATAAAGATAAATATACAGATTTTGCACCACATAGTTATGAACTTACAAGTGACGGCTTAGCTGAATGTCTGAACTGCGGTGATATGTGTGCAATATTGTTTGAAGGCTCAGGAACACAGGAAGATCCGTTTAAGATATCAACAGCAAAAGATCTTTTTAATCTTGCAGAAGTAGTAAATAATAAGGATACAAATAAGTTATATAGTGAATGTTATTATGTTCAGACTGCAGATATAGATCTTCAGAATGAGAAATTTACACCAATAGGAATCAGATTTATTAATGATCAGGAAGCAGGTATAAGCTTTTTTGGAAGTTATGATGGTCAATATCATACTATAAAAAATCTGTATGTAGAAAGAGAAACCAAATTTGCCGGCTTGTTTGGTTCGGTAAATGGAAGTGGTATTATAGAAAATCTTATTGTTGAAGGAAAAGTAGTTTCTAGTGGACCATCTGCCGGAGGAATCATAGGTGAGATTTGTAACGGAGGAGCAATAATAAGAAATTGTGCTTTTATTGGTGATGTTACCAGTTCGTCGTACGCTGTTGGTGGTGTTGTTGGTTATTTGTGGCTTAACGGAACTATTGAAAATTGTTATCATAATGGAACAGTTATCTGTACTGGTGAATCTCATGCCGGTGGTGTAGTAGGAGCCATAACAGCAGGTAAAGAACTCGATACAAATACGTTTGTGAGAAAATGTTATCATATAGGCAAAATAAATACTGCCGTTCCTGAATACGCTTCAACAATTGTAGGATTTTCAGAAGACTTAAGCGAAACAACAGGTGATGCAATAATTACTGATTGTTATGCTGTTAAAGGAGAAGCATACCAGGCTTTTGGCGGAGCAGCTACACAAAAAGAGATTATTGAAATATCTGATAATATGTTGAAAATTGCGTATATAGATCTTGGCGAACCGTTTGTACAGGCTCCGGATGATAGTGTAAACAATGGATATCCAGTATTTGAATGGCAACTTAATTCTAATCAGGTATCACCTTCTATAGGTGATATAAATAATGATTCAAAATGCGATGTTACCGATCTTACATACATTTCTCTTTATCTTCTCGGAGATGTTGAATTTGATGATTTGCAGAAAGATGCAGCTGATGTAAACGCGGATGGATGTGTTGATATTGCAGATTTAGCGCATTATAAGCAGTTTATTTCTAAAGATAATGTAGTTTTAGGCAAATAATATGATAGTTCAAAAGGGCTGTGGCTTTCCAAGTCACGGTCCTTAAAATTTCTATCAATCCGTGCACATAACTACGTTCGTTTTCTTTTGTTATGTAAACGCCTGACGTTCTGATACAAGGATGATAGCATCAATTAATAATCATTTGTTTTTTAGGAGTTGTCGTAGAAGTTGGCATATAATATTTTTTCTTCTTGCTTGATGATGATAGTAAATTATAGTAAAATAAAATTAAGGAAAAATATAAATGAATAGTAAAATGATTTTGAAAAGGCGGTGATAGTATGAGCAAGAAGGATACTAAGGAGGAGTTTAAAGATGGTGTAAAAAAAGGAGCATCTTTTTGGGGAATTCATTCAGTTGGTGATTTCTTTAAAGTTTGTGTTAGTGCTAGTTTAAGTATTATTAGAGCAATACTTAAAATGATGGTTCGTTAATGTATGTAAGTTTGATATTTTTTAGCAGTATAAAATATTGAGAAAATGTGTTTGTGTTTGTTATAATTATGTGATTATCGGAAAATTTCAGATGTTTTATTTTGTGTTCTCATACTTAAAATAATTTCAGGAGGGTCAATATGCAAAAAAATAGAAATGTATTGAATGTTAGACTAGTTATAATTATGTTGCTTTTGTATATATGTTTCCCAAATAACAAAAGTATTTATGCTTCCGGTGTAGATAATATAGTTGCAAGAGCGAATTATATGTACAATGCGACATGGGTATGTAAAAAACAAGTCAGCGGTTGGGGTGGAACCTTTTATGAAGGTAATACATATCATGTCCCATATGGACAACCGGTGACAGCTGGTAAATATGTGGGTTTTGGTGTTTCAGTGGAAGATTATCTTTCAGCAGCAGCAGATTCATCAAGTGTTTTTTATACAGGACGTTCATATTGGTCTGGAACAGGAACAAAATCAACATATTATGCCTCTGACTGTTCAGCATTTGTTTCTTATTGTTGGGGAATTTCAAGAACAACAACAAGTGGATGGTCAAATTTAAATGTAACAAATTTGGGTGCGGCATCAAGTGTATCAAATCTAGATAAGCTGCAGCCGGGTGATGCTTTAAATAAATCCGGAAGTCATATAGTTTTAGTTACAGCCGTTAATAGTGATGGAACTATTGAAATTACACAACAGACACCACCACAGATCAGAAGAGATACTCTTACAAAATCAAATGTATCAAAAAACTATTCTGGATATACGATATATAGGTATAACAACAGAGATAGTGTTCCAGCAGCACCTACTCTTACACATACTCCTACACCAACTCCTACTACACAAAAAATTATTTGCTATCCAAAATGTGATTCAAGCTATACTTCACTTGTTGATGCACTAAAATCTATAGGTGTTGATAGTTCAAAAGAAAATCGTAAAAAAATAGCGGGAATAAATGGTATAACTAATTATGAATATACGGCTAAACAGAATGAAGAACTGTTAAATAAACTTAAAGACGGAAAACTTATAAAAGAAATAGTAAATGTTTCATGTA
The DNA here is from genome assembly GCA_015066745.1 of Ruminococcus sp. GTDB lineage: Bacteria > Bacillota > Clostridia > Oscillospirales > Ruminococcaceae > HUN007. The sequence goes on from SVNW01000021.1 coordinate 44,745, forward strand.
CCATTCACACCTATGGTGGCTGGACAGTTCAGACGGCTGCTACATGTACAACAGACGGTACTCAAACAAGAAAATGTACTGCTTGCGGATATACGGAGAGTGGAACTATCGCGAAAACAGGGCATAGTTATGGAAGCTGGACAGTATCAAAAGCGGCAACTTGTACAACAGACGGAACAAACACAAGGAAATGCTCAAAATGCGGAAATACAGAAACATCGACTATAGCGAAAACAGGACATAGTTACGGAAGCTGGACAGTATCAAAAGCAGCAACTTGTACAACAGACGGAACAAACACAAGAAAATGCTCAAAATGTGGAAATACAGAAACATCAGCAATAGCAAAAACAGGACATAATTATGTTGATAATAACGTATCAGCTACATGTACCAAAGACGGAAAAACTGAAAAGAAATGTAAAAATTGTAATGATACAATAACTACTGTAATAAAAGCAACCGGTCATAAATATGGCGAATGGACAGTTTCTAAAAATGCTACTTGTACTTCTGATGGAGTAAAGACAAGAAAATGTTCGGTATGCGATGCATCTGAAACAGCAAGTGTTGCAAAAACAGGACACAATTATTCTGAAACTGTTATCAAACCTTCATGTACTACAAAAGGATATACATTGTATGAGTGCACAGTATGTGAAGATGCTTATAAAGATAAATATACAGATTTTGCACCGCATAATTATGAATTAACAGATGATAAGAAGGCTGAATGTCTGAACTGTGGTAATGTTTGTACAATATTGTTTGAAGGCTCAGGAACACAGGAAGATCCGTTTAAGATATCAACAGCAAAAGATCTTTTTAATCTTGCGGAAGTAGTAAATAATAAGGATACAAATAAGTTGTATAGTGAATGTTATTATGTTCAGACTGCAGATATAGATCTTCAGAATGAGAAATTTACACCGATAGGAATAAGACTTGTTGATGGACTTGAAGCTGGATTAAGCTTCTTTGGTAGTTATAACGGACAGTATCATACTATAAAAAACCTTTATGTAGAAAGAAATGTCAAATTTGCAGGCTTGTTTGGTTCAGTAAAAGGAAGCGGTATTATAGAAAATCTTATCGTTGAAGGAAAAGTAGTTTCTAGTGGACCAGCTGTCGGCGGAATCATTGGTGAGATTTGTAACGGAGGGGCAACAATAAGAAATTGTGCTTTTATCGGTGATGTTAGCAGTTCATCAAATGCTGTTGGCGGTGTTGTTGGTTATTTGTGGCTTAATGGAACTATTGAAAATTGTTACCATAATGGAACTGTTACTAATACCGGTGAATCTCACGCCGGTGGTGTAGTAGGATCCACCGGTGGTGTAGTGGGAGCCATAACTGCAGGTAAAGAACTTGATACAAATACGAGTGTGAAAAAATGCTATCATATAGGTGAAATAAAAACGGCAGTTCCTGAACATGCTTCAACAATTGTAGGATTTTCGGAAGACTTAAGTGAAACAACAGGAAATGTAATAATTACTGATTGTTATGCTGTTAAAGGAGAAGCATACCAGGCTTTTGGCGGAACAGCTACACAAAAAGAGATAATAGAGATTTCTAATAATATGTTGAAAATTGCGTATATAGATCTTGGTAAACCGTTTGTACAGGCTCCGGATGATAGTATTAATAACGGATATCCGATATTTGAGTGGCAACTTGGTTCCGGTCAGACAGCACTTTCTATAGGTGATATAAACAATGATTTAAAATGTGATGTTACTGATCTTACATACATTTCTCTTTACCTTCTCGGAGATGTTGAATTTGATGACTTGCAGAAAGATGCAGCTGATGTAAACGCTGATGGAGGTGTTGATATTGCGGATTTGGCTCACTATAAGCAGTTTATTTCTAAGGATAATGTAGTTTTAGGCAAATAATAACTCAAAAAGGACTGCGACCTTAAAGTCACAGTCCTTTAAAATTTTTATTAATCTGTACACACACAATTACGTCCATTTGCTTTCGCTTTATATAGTGCCGAATCAACACGGTCAAAAGCTTCACGCGGAGTTTCTTTTTTACTTACAACTTCCGTAACACCTATACTACAGGTGATATTACCCACAGTATCAAATTCGTATGACGCTATAGTGTCTTTTAAGTTTTCAGCGATTTTTACAGCTGATTCAAGATCGGTATCGTAGCATAGTCCCATAAATTCTTCGCCACCCCATCTTCCGAGTGTTATGTTGTATTCGGAGAGTAGTTTGTTTGCGATTTCTGAGAGTGTTCTGAGAACTGCGTCGCCGATTGCGTGACCAAAACGGTCGTTTATTTTCTTGAAGTAGTCTATATCAAACATGATAAGAGAGAGCGGTTTCTTTTCAGTATTCTGGAGTTTCATCATAGAATGAAGTTCGTCTTCGATTTTTCCGTGGTTGAAGATTCCGGTGAGTGAATCTGTTATAGAAAGCGCTTCATATTTTTTCAGGTCTTCGATAAGTTTCATGGAGCTTTCGTGAATGTCCTGAACAGTGTAGACAAATTTGCAGTCTTCTTCATTGTAGGAATGTATTTTACTGAAAATAATTTTTACCCATATGTAGTTTCCGTTAAGATTTTGCATCTGACAGTCAAAAGAAATCGAACGTTTTGTTGTAAGGCTTGTTTTGAGAAATTCAGGTTCGGTATATGTAAGAAATATCGGTCGGTCATCAGGGTAAATCATATTTACTATCATCATACGCCACTGGGAAT
>SVNW01000106.1 GCA_015066745.1 Ruminococcus sp.
ATCAGTGTGATTTGCTATGATGTTAGCTTTGCTATGCCTTAATATCTATCAATTTCTGTTAGAACGCATTCAGGTTTTTCATTTTTCATAAATGCACTGATTTTTTACGGCGTTTTGCTCATCTCTACATAAAAAACGATGGACACACCTATATAATATATATCGGCATATCTTCATGATTTTTAATTTCAATCCGCCTTTTTCACTCTGCAAGTTTTCTCATAAAATGCTACTGCGTATTTTATAATGTAATCTATACCCATATCATACAATTCCGCTGAATAATTCATGTCTTCTATCTGTTGCAATGCTTCATCACATTTATCATCAAGTTCTCTCGGACTTTTAGCTGATTTTATTTCTATTATAATGCCACGCTCATAATTCTTGTTGTCGTAAATCATTATATCGCTTCTTCCGTTTCCCGATTCCCTGTTTGATTTTAATTTATAGCCGTAAAACCCCGAAAGCACTCCTGTAAGAAAGCCATGATAATAATTTTCTTTGGTATCATAATAGCTTACACTACTGTAAAACCAATCTGACAATATAGAATTAAAGCATTTTACATCACCTTGTATCATAGCATCAAACAAATCTTCCCTCGACTGAGTTCTGAGTTTTTCATCAAACCACTGCATTATAGTGTTTCTGTAAATTGATTTTACTTCACGATTTGGTATCACCATTTTCATATGCAGATCGTCATTAATAATTATTTTTTCAATCGGTTTAAGATAACCTGTAAACAACAGAAAACTCCAGATATAATCGGTGTTGATATTTACATTTCGATATGTTATGTCTTCATAAACAGGCTTTGTTATAGTTTCTCCGTTTATAAGTTCTTCTATTATGCTTTTTACATTTTCATTTCCTTCAAAAACAAGTTCTCTTATTATATCGTTTGAACTTGTATTGCTCCAGTACGGCAGTGCTGATACTTCTTCTTTGCTGTTTAATGACATAACAAATTTAGTAATACTCCAAGGGTTGTATATCTCTTTTTTTCCGAATATATATCCATCATACCATTGTTTTGCCTCTTCAAAATTTTCCGACAACTCATAAAAATCAAGCATATCTTTTACTTCATCTTTTGTAAATCCAAAATATTCTGAAAAATCTGTATTTATTATTGAGTACACATTAAGATTATTAAGCCCTGTAAATATACTTTCTTTTGATATTCTCAGACACCCTGTCAGTATTCCGAACTCCAGTGAATTATTTGTCTTCAGTACACCTTCAAAAGCTGAACGTATAAGATCTGTCATTTCATTATAAAATCCTCGCATATGAGCATTCTCCAACGGCACATCATATTCGTCTATTAAAAGAATTACATTCTTCTCATGCACTTTACAAAGGCAATCTGATAATAATTTTAATGCAGTAAAATATATCTTATCTTCTGCTGTTGCTGATACTATCTGTTCAAAAAGTTTTTTTGTCTGAGCATCTATTTTATCCGAAGAAAAAATTTTTTTATGTCTCCAGAACTCTTTTTTTATCAACATTTTGAATTCCGAAAATGCATAATCAAAATCAGGCTGTTTCATGCTTTTTAATGATAATGATATCACAGGATATTTACCCATATAATCTTTGTACTCGTCACCTGCTTCTGATATTTTCAGACCTTCAAACAAATATGAGTTGTCATCATCTGTCTTTTCAAAATAATATTGTATCATACTCATATTAAGCGTTTTCCCAAACCTTCCCGGACGTGTAAAAAGATTTACTACTGTTTTTTTATCTATGATATCTTTTATCATCAATGTTTTATCTACATAATAATGTCCATCATCTATTATCCTTTTAAAATTTTCCACACCTACCGGTATAGGTTTATATGCCATATACATCATTCCCGTTCGTAATGGTTTAAGTTTCTGTTGATTTCAGTATAACATATATTATTTTTTATTTCAAGATAACACATCGGTCAAAAAACGCAAATACTTCCACAAACTCAAAAACAACATCGCAACAAATAATATTGACTTTTGCACTTTATTGTAGTAAAATTGAATATAGTAACTAATTTCAGAAAGGAAAAATGGCTATGCCTATCACACAATTACTAGAAAACAACGCCCAGAAATACGGCGATGAAATAGCACTCGTTGAAATCAACCCTGAAGTACAGGAAGTACGACGTGTTACATGGAAAGAATACGAACTCATCGAAGCAGGTTCTACCGAAACATACCGTCGTGAGATCACATGGAGTGTTTTCAACGAAAAAGCAAACAGATGCGCAAACCTTCTTTTGAGCCGTGGTATCAAAAAGGGCGATAAAGTCGGTATACTCCTTATGAATGGTCTTGAATGGCTCCCTGTATACTTCGGTATTCTCAAAACAGGCGCTCTTGCAGTTCCGCTCAACTATCGCTATACTTCTTCAGAAATCAAATACTGTCTCGACCTTGCAGATATAAACGCTCTTGTATTCGGTCCGGAATTTATCGGACGTATGGAAGAAATATGCGATACTATACCAGCTGTAAAACTTCTTTTCTATGTTGGCGATAACTGTCCTACATTTGCAGAAAATTATCTTCACCTTGCTGCAAATCATTCAAGCGCCGCTCCTGAGATAGAGCTTAATGATTCTGACTATGCAGCTATTTATTTTTCTTCAGGAACTACAGGATTTCCGAAAGCTATACTTCATGACCATGCAAGCCTTGTACACTCATGTAAAGTAGAACAGAACCATCACGGTCAGACACACGATGACGTATTTCTCTGTATTCCGCCTCTATACCATACAGGCGCTAAAATGCATTGGTTCGGCAGTCTTATTTCCGGAGGAAAAGCCGTTCTTCTCAAAGGAATAAAACCTGAAAACATTCTCAGAACAGTTTCAGAAGAAAAATGTTCAATAGTATGGTTGCTCGTGCCGTGGGCTCAGGATATACTTGATGCTATAGACAGCAAGCAAGTGGATATAAGCAAGTTTGACCTTTCAAAATGGCGTCTTATGCATATCGGTGCTCAGCCGGTACCTCCAAGCCTTATAAAACGCTGGAAAAATATTTTCCCTGAACATAAGTATGATACAAACTACGGTCTTAGTGAATCTATAGGTCCGGGTTGCGTTCATCTCGGAATGGACAATATACATAAAGTTGGTGCTATCGGCATCGCAGGCTATGGCTGGGAAGTACGCATTGTTGATGAAAACAGAAATACTGTTTCAAGAGGCGAAGTCGGTGAACTTGCTGTCAAGGGTCCCGGTGTCATGAAATGCTACTACAAAGACGAAAAAGCTACAAACGAAGTTCTTGCAGACGGCTGGCTCTTTACAGGAGATATGGCGCAGGAAGACGAAGACGGATTTATCTTCCTTGTTGACCGTAAGAAAGATGTTATCATCAGTGGTGGTGAAAATATCTATCCTGTTCAGATCGAAGACTTCCTCCGTTCAAATATAAATATAAAAGACGTTGCAGTTATAGGTCTTCCACATCAGCGTCTCGGAGAAATCACTGCAGCTATCATAGAACTCAAACCGGAATGCACCTGCACAGAAGAAGACATAAATCTCTTCTGCAAATCACTTCCAAGATACAAACGTCCTCATAAGATAATATTTGCTGACGTTCCAAGAAACCCCACAGGAAAAATCGAAAAACCAAAACTCAGAAAAATTTACTGCGGTGAAAGTCTTGTTGCTTCACAGATAAAAAATTAAATAAATAAAAATTTACTGCAAGCTCGATTCTAAACTTTCAAGCTTGCAGTTTTTTGATTTTAAATTTATTTTTTATTACAGGAATATTTTCTTCATATCGGAAATACTATCTATTATATAATCATACTCTTGTACATTTCCAAAACCATAACTTGCATATACAAAAGGAATACCGGCATCTACAGCAGACTGTCTGTCTCCTGCTGTGTCACCTACATAAACTGCATTTTTAAGATTATTTCTTGAGATTATCAGTTTATTGTTTTCGCCCTTTGACAGACCGGTTTTACCTAAACATTCTATATCGTCAAAATATTTTTCAAGACCATGAGCGGTAAAGAAACTCTCAATATATCCGTCCTGACAGTTACTCACTATAAACAGTCTGTATTTTTCTGAAAGTTTTTTTAGTGTATCCTCAAGTTCCGGATATAATACACCTCCGTGCACGGAGAGATATTCATTTTCCAGGTCACAGCATTCTTTCATAAGTTTTTTTCTCATATCCTCAGAAAGCTTGGGAAAAAGTTTTAACCCTATCTCATCAAGTGCAAGCCCCATACAACTATGAAGGTCGTCAACAGTGATTTTTCTGTCAACTTCAGGATATTTTCCTATAACCTGTTCCCAGGTACCGCATATACCTTCGGCAGAGTCCCAGAGAGTACCGTCAAGATCAAATATTATACCATCAAAATTCATACCATAGTTCCTTTCAATTAAAATAATAATTTACATACAACAATTATATCACATTTTTCACGTTTTTTAAAATACAAAATTAGCAATTGCTTACCTAATTAAAAGTTTAGGCACAATGAATAAAAATTACATTTTTTCAACATTAAATTTGCACATTTAATAGCCAAAAAAATTAAAAAACAATCTTTAAAAATAATTTGTGATATGATATAATATTAATCGAGAGTATATTTTTTAACCACGATTTTATCAGAGGAGTAGTATAATTATGAATGAGATGCAGTTGTACGACTTATGGATTCAGAAAGCTATAGATGACAAGGATCTTCAGGATGAACTTGTTTCAATCAAAGGTGACTCTGATGCCATAAAAGACAGATTTTACAGGGACCTTGAATTTGGAACAGGCGGACTCAGAGGAGTAATAGGTGCCGGAACATACCGACTCAACATCTACACTATCCGCAGAGCTACTCAGGGGCTGGCAGATTATATAAATGGTTCTTACACAAACGGCAGTGTTGCTATCGCTTACGACAGCAGAATCAAATCTGATGTGTTCGCAAAAACTGCAGCAGGTGTCCTTGCAGCTAACGGTATAAAGGTTCACATTTACAAGGAACTCATGCCTACACCTATGCTTTCTTTTGCAGTACGTGCATTGAAATGCAGTGCAGGTATCGTAGTAACAGCAAGTCACAATCCTGCAAAGTATAACGGTTATAAAGTTTATGGCGATGACGGTTGCCAGATCACACTTGAAGTTGCTGAAACAGTAATAAATAAAATCGGTGCTGTTGATATGTTTGAGGGACCTAAATTCATATCATTTGAAGAAGGCCTTTCAAACGGCATGATCGAATATATCGGTCAGGACGTTATCGAAGATTATTATAAAAACGTTATTTCACAGGGAATCCATACAGATCTTGTAAAGGACAGCGGTCTCAAAGTTGTTTATACACCACTCAACGGTACAGGTAACAAACCTGTAAGAGCTGTACTTGATAAGATAGGTATAAAAGATGTAACAGTAGTTCCGGAACAGGAAAACCCTGACGGAAACTTTACAACATGTTCATACCCTAACCCGGAAATAAGAGAAGCACTCGAACTTGGTCTTAAACTTTCATATGAAGTAAAACCTGACCTTCTTCTTGCAACAGACCCTGACGCAGACCGTGTAGGAATAGCAGTTCCTGACGGCGACGAATATGTACTTTTCAGCGGTAACGAAGTAGGCGCTATGCTTCTCGAATACATCTGCGAAGAAAGAATAAAACTCGGCACTATGCCACAAAAACCAATAGCTATAAAAACTATCGTAACAACTCAGATAGCTACAGCTATTGCTAAAAACTACAACGTAGAACTTATCGATGTTCTCACAGGATTTAAGTTTATCGGTGAACAGATAGGTTTCCTTGAAGAAAAGGGCGAAGAAAACAGATATATATTCGGATTTGAAGAAAGCTACGGCTATCTTGCAGGTTCATATGTAAGAGACAAAGACGCAGTTGTTGCATCTATGCTCATCTGCGAAATGGCTGCATACTACAGAACATGCGGTATCTCACTTATCGAAGCAAGAGCAAGAATGTACAAGAAATACGGCGTTTACAAGCACCAGCTCAAGAGCTTTACATGTGAAGGTATAACAGGTATGGAAAGAATGAAAGAAATCATGTCTTCACTCCGTACACAGACACCTGAAAGCTTAGGCGGTCTTAAACTTATCGCATTCTCCGACTACATGGCAAGTGAAACTGTTGATAAGGTAACAGGAGCAAAAACAAAGATCGAACTTCCTAAGTCCGATGTTCTCGTTTTCACACTTGAAAACAACGCTTCTGTAATAATCAGACCTTCCGGTACCGAACCAAAGATCAAGGTTTACTACACTACAACAGGCGAAACTCATGAAGTTGCTACAGCTTCTTATGAAAAGATAGACGAAGAATTCAGAAAAGTTCTTGGTTTCTAATAATTTATAATCAAACGATAAAAAGACCACTTGTTTATTATATGAGTGGTCTTTTTTGATAAACCCCGAGTTTGCCACTTTAATTGAAAAAACGGAGGCCTAAAAAGGCTCCGTTTTTTCGTAAATACGTTGTCAGGCACGTATTTTGGCTATTTGATTTATTTGAGAAAAACGTACTAATATTACGTACT
>SVNW01000022.1 GCA_015066745.1 Ruminococcus sp.
ATAAAAACCGTAGGACATACGGGGTTAGCTCGCTTATGCTTAGTACGTTAGTACTATCGAACGAGAACCGAAACTTATCTATAGAGATGGGAAGCCCCCACCTCTACAGGTGGGGGAGGATGTCACGCATCACTCTTTGATTTTAAAACTGTAAGTTATGAGAGTGATGATTTAGTTTTAGGTTATCGGTTTGATTTGGATTTAAAAGTTTGGTGATATAAAAATGATAGGGAGGAAAATATTTATGAAAAAGTTTGCAAAAAAAATTACGTGTCAGGTGTTAAGTATATCATTGCTTTTGTCTTCAGCATCATGGGGAGATACGAAGCTCTGGGCTGATGAAAATTATTCTGTACGTGATATGTGGGGTTATTGTGAAACAGCCAACTATGTTACATCAGAACATTTCTGTATTTTTTATGGTGATAACGATACCACAGGTCATGTAAATGATGAATTTCTTCAGAGAAATCTGAGTGACCTTGAAAATTTGTGGGATTATTATATGAATGAGCTTGAAATGATTTCACCAAATACTGATATGTACGGTAAAAGTGACAAACTCTATAAGACAAATATCTATCTTACACATACAGGTCTTGAAGCTTATCCTGAAGGCTGGGCATTTATGAGTTCGGAAGAAGGTTACGGAATAGAAATAATAAGCCCTGCTGCAATGCTTGATGATCTCACAATAGCTCATGAGTTCGGACACGTTGTTACCATGCATCAGAAAGCATGGGTAGATCAGGATATAACGGGAGCATGGTGGGAATGCGTAGCAAACTGGTTCAGAGAAATGTATCTGCAAAGCGATAATTATAAAGGCACGGTACAGACTTGCGGTTTTGAGCCGTATATGAGAAATCTGAGTCTTACCCTGCCTCATGGCAGAAACTATTATGAAGTATGGCCGTTTCTTGTGTATATGTCGGAAAATCCCGATAACCTTGAAGGGCTTGGAAAAGACAGTGTAAAACGTATCATGTCAGAAGCGCTTCCGGGAGAATATCCTTTTGATACTATGACACGAATTTTTGGCACTGATGCACAGACTATACTCGGAAACTACGCAAAGAGAGTACCTACTTTTGATTTTGGAAATCAGGATGCTTATTATGGTGAAGTAAAGAAAAAACTTAAATCATCACCATATTTTTATAATCTTATCTATACAATACCCGAAAAATCTCCTGATGGTTGGTATAACGTTCCTATGGAAGATGCACCTATGCAGTCCGGGATGAATATAGTACCGCTTTTGGTAACAGACAAAAATATATCTGTTTCTTTAAAAGGGATTTCAGATGATAAAAATGCCGGGTGGCGTGCCTGTATAGTAACTGTTGACACTGCGGGAAATGAACGATACTCTGAACTTTTTGGTGCAGATGATACTATGACAGTTTCTTCTGAAAATATTGAAACAGCATATCTTACAGTAACAGCTACCCCCAAAAAGTTTTATCCTGTAAATGCTTTTCATAAAGAATCTGATTCATCATACAAATATGGCACAGAACGTTGCAGATATCCGTATGCTGTCAAAATAACAGGAGCTGATATAAATTATTTTAATGGATACAGCAAAAATGTAAAAGGACATATACATAAAAATGGTGGCGGATTTGTTGCTGATACTGCAAAGGTAGATGATACTGTATATGTAAGCGAAAATGCAATGGTTCTTGGAAATGCAGTTCTTTCCGGAAATGTACGTGTTGAAGATTATGCAGTTGTAGCAAATGATGTAAAAGCCAGTGACAATGTTATCATAAGCGGTCATGCTATAGTGGACGGCGGAGGAATGATTTATGATAACGGCTGGAAATATGGTTCTGTTGTATTGAGTGAAAATGCCGTTATAAGTGACAGTGCCGTAGTTACAAATTCCTGTACGGTATCCGGAAGTGCTCATGTTGTTCAGAAAGCATATCTTGCAGACGCTGTTAATGTATCTGAAAATGCAATAGTAAAAGGTATGGCGTATCTTTACGGAAAAGGAAATTATTCGGGTCAGGTTATTGTAGACGGTGATTATGCAAACGAAGAAAAACTTGATAAGGGAACCGCATTTGGATGGCTTGATAAATCAGGAGATAAATATACAGATGGTATGATAGCAGGATATGATTTTGCTGAAAATACAAATGTATGGGCAAATGATGAATATGCAGCAACAAATGCTCTTATATATGGCGCCAGGTGGCAGGAAGAACGCACATCTGCAAATGGTGTACTTTCTTTTGACGGATTTGATGATTTTCTACTGATTGATGATTCGGTAGTCAGAAACGAAAATCTGCAGATAAGTTTTTCAACTCTCTGGAATGGTGGGGTAAATAATCAGGCATTGTTTTTCTTTGGTGATGAAAATGCAAGTATGTCATTTACTCCTTCAAATATAGAAGGAAAAGCAGAGTTTACTATAAAAAACAAAGAAAAAAGTTACAGCCTTACAAGCAATATTTCACTTGATACAGGAAAATGGAGCAAAGTAACGGTAAGGTTGTTGGATAAAAAAGGAACGCTTATTATAAACGGAAAAGAAGTTGATTTTGAAAGTATAGATATTACTCCGACTGATGTTCTGAGTGAATCAAAAGAAGATTTTTGTTTTGTAGGAAAGGGCGATTCCAAAAATGCGTATAGCGGTGCAGTCGATTACTTTAATTTTTACTTCCATGATACAAATGAGCCGTCATTGATTTACAGCGGTGAAGAGAAAGTAAGTCTTAAAGGTGATGTAAATGCAGATAAAAAAATAAACATAAGTGATTTGGTCATGCTAAAAAAATATATGTTATGCGGTGATACACTTACAGCAGGTGATATGGCTGATATAAATGAAGACAAAAAAATTTCGGTAATTGATTTTGTGATGCTTAAAAATATGCTTACAGAGTAGTGACATACTCCGTAAAATACATACATATAAATAAAAATATGATTGTATATTACGGAGGCGATGCTTTGAAGTTAAAAAAAATTACAGTTATATTTTGCAGTTTGTTTTTTGCGTTATCAACAGGTGAAGCGAAAAAATGTTCAGCACTTGATAAGCCTGAAGTATCTGCAAAGGCAGCTGTACTTATTGAGGCGGCTACAGGAGAAATTATTTATGAAAAAACAGCCCATACCAAACTACCTATGGCAAGTACCACAAAAATAATGACAACACTGCTTTGTCTGGAGAGTGGAAATCTTGATGAGGAGTTTGTGGTGGACAGTGAAGCTATCAGGACAGAAGGTTCATCTATGGGCTTACAGGAGGGAGATATAGTTTCAAAAAGAGACCTCTGTATAGGAATGCTGTTACCATCGGGAAATGATGCCGCAAATGCAACAGCCGTACATATCGGTGGTTCAGTCGAAGGTTTTGCAGAGTTGATGAACAAGAGAGCTGAGCAGATAGGAATGACAAGAACGTGTTTTGTTACACCTTCTGGACTTGATGCTCAAGGGCATGGTTCGTCTGCATATGATATGGCGCTTCTTGCGCGTGAAGCATTAAAAAACAAGGACTTTGCACAGATATGCTCACAGGAAACCATAAAGCTTTCTTTTGGAAATCCTCCATATGACAGGTGGCTTAAAAACACAAATAAACTGCTCTCTATGTATGATGGGGTGACAGGTGTAAAAACCGGTTTTACAGATGAAGCAGGAAGATGTCTGGTGTCATCATGTACGCAGAACAATGTATCTCTGATATGCGTTACACTAAATGCTCCGTCAGACTGGGAAGACCACAGAAAACTTTATGACTATGGATTTTCACAGCTTAAAGCGGAAAAAATAATTCCTGAAAGTTTTGTTGTAAAAGTAGTCGGCGGAATTGCAGATGAAATAGGTCTTGTTTCTTATACAGACACATTTATCGGAGTAAAAGACGGAGATTTTCCGGAGCTTACTGCGGAAGCCTATATAGAAAATTTTCTGTATGCACCTGTAGAGGAAGGGACATATGCAGGTTATGTTGAATATTTTTACAAGGACAGACTTGTTGCAAGAAACGATTTGTATACATCAGGGTATACAGAGATTTACAAAGGCAAAAAAGAAAAGGAAGAGAGTACGATATCTAGAATAATAGATTTTCTCAAAAATATTTTTTAAAAACAAGAGGTAAAAAATGAAAATAGTTACAACAGCTCAGAAACGTGAAATGGAAAGACTTGCAGATGCGTCAGGTGTACCGTACTGGAATCTTATGAAAAAAGCAGGAATGGCGCTCGGCAGAAATTTAGAAAAAATAATGGACTTTGATAAACAAAAAAAAGTAGTTTTTATTGCAGGAAAGGGCAATAATGGCGGAGACTGCTATATCGCAGCCGATTATCTTGACAGTTGCGGTTATGATGTAACAGTGGCTCTTATTTGCGGTGAGCCTTCAACAGAGATATCCAAAAAAGCGTTTTCTTTGCTTTCGGGTGTGTATTGTGTAAGTGATGCAACTGAATCTGCAAATGAAATAATACAATCTGATATAGTGGTTGACGGTGTGTTTGGTACAGGATTCAAGGGAGAACTTGATGAAAGTGTATCGTATTTTTTAAATCTTAACACAAGTGCGATAAGAGTAGCAGTAGATATTCCGAGTGGCGGAAACGGTACTGATGCAAGTGTAAGCAAGGGTTGCTTCAAGGCAGATCACACTATAACTTTTGGTTTTGAAAAGTGCGGTATGACACAGTATCCGCTTAAAGAATACTGCGGAAAGATCACAGTTGCCGATGTCGGACTTCCTCTTTCCTGTTGTGAGACGTCACCTGAGATGTTTACTGTAGAGGACAAATATATTGAAAATACATTGATGCCAAGAAAAAATAATTCACACAAAGGAACATACGGTACACTTCTTTGTGTTACAGGCAGTGCAATGATGCCGGGTGCTTCTCTTATGTCTGCGATGTCAGCACTCAGAAGTGGTTGTGGTATGGTAAAACTTTGCTGTATACGAGAAAATATTGCATCTTTTGCAGTGAAAATACCTGAAGCAGTTTTTGTACCTGCAGAAGTAACCGATAAAGGTTTTTATAGTTCTGATAACGAAAATACGATACTTTCTCATGTGTCAAGCTGTAAGGCTTTACTCATGGGTTGTGGCATAGGAACATCAGAAGAAACCAGAAAACTTACAAAAAGTCTTTTGAAAAATGCAACTGTTCCGATAATCCTTGATGCTGATGGAATAAACAACATATGCGACAACACAGATATTATAAAAGAAGTAAAAAATAAAATAATACTTACACCGCACCCCGCTGAGATGGCAAGACTTCTGCACTGTACTACAGAAGAAGTACAAAATGACAGATTCAAAGCGTGTGAAAAGTTTATATCAATGTATCCTGGTGCTGTACTGGTTCTTAAAGGAGCGGGTACTATAATAGCTTCAAAAGAAAAAATTGCAGTAAGTGAAAACGGAAATCCGGGAATGAGTTGCGGAGGCAGTGGCGATGTTCTGAGCGGTATAATTGCTTCATTTTTAACTCAGGGTATCTCACCATATGATTCAGCGGTTCTTGGTGTTGCTGTACATAATAAAGCAGGTGATATAGCTTCTCAAAAATATTCTATGCATTCTATGCTTCCGACAGATATTATAGAGTGTCTGGGAGATGTTTTCAAAGTATATGAGAAAATCGGATAGATTTTTTCGGGAGAATAAAATGGTATCTGTATTTTATTAGTGATGGTTTACTGTCACTAAGAAATCAGAGACAGAAGTAAAAAACAAAAGGAATGATAAAGCTTTTAAAAAAACTTTTTTAAGGAGTATTTATGAAACGTTTTATTATTGCTTTTATCACACTTATGATGATCACTATGGTGTCATGCGGTCAGAAAAAGACTGTAGATTCTTCAGGTTCGGGACTTGGTTCAACATTTACTTGTGACATGGTACTTTTGTATGAAGATTCAGAATACTGCGGAAAGATAAACAGAACAGATACACGTTCGTGGGAAATAGAGTTTTCATCTCCTGAAACACTTGCAGGTGTAAAACTTTCTTTTGTAAACGATGATGTTACTGCGTCATATAAAGGTCTTGACTTTACAGTTCCAAAAAAAGCACTGCCTGTAAAATCTGTTCTTTCAAATTTTATTACTGTAGTTGATGAGATCTCTTCTCAGGAAAAAATGCAGTGTGTTGAAAAAGATGGTGAACTGGTTGTGGAAGGTCAGATAGACCAGGGAGAATATGAACTTGTTATAAATGAGAAAAACGGAACTATAAGTAGTTTTGAAATGAAAAATACAAATGTTGTTATAGAATTTGAAAATGTTATAACAGGTTCATCAAATGTTTCTGTATCACAGACATCTCAGACAACAGTAGCAGAGAGTACTGTTATAGAAACGACTGTTCAGTAAAAAAATAATATAAAAAATTATCTCAAACTGTTTTGTTTTAGTACAAAACAGTTTTATTTTTTGCTCGAAATGGTGAATATATAAAAAAGAATATCATTTTTGTGTATTTTTTTATGCAAAATACTTGACATATATGAAATCATCTGATATAATATGAATATGAGATAGGGATAGCTTAAATCTCATAAAAATTTTTTTAAAACATTTAAATTAAGAAAGGTGGAAGTTTTATGAAAAAGTTTATGGAAAATTCAATTAAGCGTGTGATGGGGACTAAGAAGAATGCGGACAGAAAGAAACTTAAAGGTTTCACGCTCGTTGAAATCATAGTTGTTCTCGTTATTCTCGCAATACTTGCAGCTGCTATGATACCGGCGCTTACGGGGTACATAGATAAGGCTAATGAAAAGACAGCAATTTCTGAAGCAAGAAACGTTGTTACAGCGGCACAGACGATAGTTAGTGAGAAGTATGCTCTTGGTTTGGTATATACAAGTAAAGCTGGAGATGAAGAAGATAAGTCAGTTGTTGAAGTGATAACAGACTCAACTGATTACAAGTTAAAGGAAGCTCATTATGCTGCTATTTTGCGTTTAGCAGATCTCGAAGGAACTGGAGCAACGGTAACAAATGTTGAATTAAGTAGTAATGGAAAGATAACCAAATTGGAGTGCACAACTAGTAAGGGTGTTGATGTTACATATGCTGGTGGTACATTTACAATAGGTGATGGTACTTGATAATGCAAGCGTATCGAGAGAAGGATGATTTATGAAAAAGATGATCAGAAGGATTTATAAAAAGTATCCAAAACGAAAGTCACTTAAAGGGTTTACCCTTGTTGAAATCATAGTTGTCCTTGTTATCTTAGCAGTACTTGCAGTTGCTATGATACCTGCTCTTACCGGATATATCGATAAAGCCAAAGAAAAAACAGTGTTGATGGAAACACGTAGCGTAATGCTTGCATTACAGACGTTGTCAACAGAAAAATACGCAGAAGATGGAAAAGGTAATTATAAATTATCAGATTTTTCAGAGGAAGATGTTTTTAAACTTGCAGATATAACCGGAGATGTAGCAGAGTTAAAGGATGTTACAACAGATGAAAAGGGAAAGATAACTTTTTTGAGATATACTACAACAGATGGATACAATACTACATATACATCTGTTGGATATGCTGTATCACTTGATTCAGAGGAAGAAGAAATTAAAATTAAATAAATTTGTATGCAAAGCATTCGGCACTTGACATTTGAGTGCTGAATGCTTTAAAATTTTTATATAATAAAAATTTATGAAAAAGGAGTTGGGGCATGTGGCAGTATATCAATACACAGCTTCAAATATCGGCGGAAAGATAAAAAAGGGGCAGATGACTACAAATAATCCCGAATTGCTCAAAGAAGCCTTAAAGGCAAAAAATCTTTACCTGATAGAATATGAAGAAAAAATAAACAAATCAATAGGAAAAAAACTTAACGGAAGAGAACTTTCGGAGTTTTGTCGTGAATTAAGTGCATTGTTGGGTTCGGGCGTATCTGTAGTACGATCGTTTAATATAATATGCAAAAGACAGAACACTCCAAAACTCAAGGCAATATATACCGACATTTCGGTACAGATAAAAAGAGGTGTTACTCTTTCGGATGCCATGGCAATGCAGGGAAATACATTTCCCGAAATGCTTATAAATATGATAAAAGCCGGAGAAGCAAGCGGTAAAATAGATCAGACTTTTGAAAAGATGTCAGTACACTATGAAAAAGAATATCGTATGAACAACACAATAAAGAGTGCAATGGCATATCCTAAAATGCTTGGCGGACTTATAGTAGTTGTTGTTATAGCTCTGTTTACATTTATCATGCCAACGTTCTTTGAACTTTTTGAAGGTATGGAACTTCCGTTGCTTACACGTATAGTAATGAAAATAAGTACAACCTTCACCGAAAACTTTTTTACTATAGCAATAATAGTTGCGGCCGTAGTTATAACATTTTACACATTGATGCAACTATATAAAGTCAGAAGGACGATTGACAGGATAAAAATAAAGATACCCAAAGTCGGACCTCTTATGAAAATAGTCTATACATCACAGTTTGCACGTACACTTGCTTCACTGTACGCGAGCGGAATGAATATAGTCGAATCTTTACAGATATCCAAAAACACTATACCTAATATCTATATAAGAGAGCAGTTTGAAACAGCAATAAGAAAAGTACGTGCCGGAAATACGCTTTCTGAAGTACTTGCGGATGTTGACGGTTTTGACCTTAAGCTTTCGCAGACTGTAGAAGTAGGTGAAGAAACAGGACGACTTGAAGCCATGCTTGTTTCTACAGCCGATTCTTACGAATATGAGTCACAGAAAGCTATAAGCAAAATAATTTCAATAATTCAGCCTGTTATGATAGTTTTTATTGCAGGTATAGTTCTTCTTATAGTTGGTGCGGTAATGCTTCCTATATTTTCTATGTACGGAAATATTGAAGGCTCTGCAGAACCGGAAACTGAGATCGCATATGTTGAATTTATAGACACAAATGCCGATAAATATAGTGAGGAGATGATCTGATGACTACGACATTATTTGTATCAAATGAGACTATTCAGGTAGTATCCGGGGCTGCAAAAGGAAAAAAACTTATTATAAACAGTATTATTACAGAACCGGTAAAAGAAGGTACGATCATCAACGGTGTTATTACCGATGCTTCACAGCTGAAAAATGATATCGATCAGATATTTAAAAATAACAAGAAGCTTGGAAAGAAAATAAATGTTATCGTTGATGGTTCTTCTATAAACACAAAAATACTTGAAGTACCGCTTCTTAATGAAGCAAAGCTTATGCCTTTCATAGAAACCAACTATCCTGAGGTTGAAAACCGTGAAAAGATGCTTATTGATTATATGGTTCTCGAAGGAAAGACAGAGGCAGGAGGAGCATCGGTATTGTCGGTGCTTACAGAAAAAGACTTTGTAAATGAATATTCCGAACTGATAACGTCTTTGGGGATAAAGATAGATACCATAGATATTTCTCTTAGCAGTCTTATAAAACTTGTTAAGTTTGGAATCAAAGCACTTGGTGAAACATTTATAGTAGGCGTTCTTGATAAAAATATTCTTGCACTTGTTTTATTTGTAAGAGGAAAATTCAGATTTTCAAGGCGCATACGTATAGTTTCAGAAATAGGTTCAGAAGAAATTTTGCCTGAGATGGTAAAAATTCTTTCAAACATGATTCAGTTTAACAAATCCGAAAAAACAAATGCCGATATTACAGATATCTATATAGGCGGTTTTCTTCCGGCAGACAACGAAATTTATAAACAACTTACAGATTCACTTGATGTAAATGTCGTTTCTTTTCCGGAACTTGAAAATATACGTACACCTGACGGAAGAAGACAGGGGGATTTTATATACACTATGGGAAGTATCCTGTAGGTGTGTATCTTATGAATTTAAGAGATTTGGGGTGATGTGATTTGAATAGGATAAAAAATAAAAATATAAACCTGTATGAACGACTGAAACAGTCAGAGGAAAAGGGAAAAAGCAAAAAGAAAAGCATGAAGTTCAAGATAATAGTATTTGGTGCATCGGTACTCGGAGTAGCGGTTGCAGGTTTTCTTGGAGTAACACTTTATGCTAATTCCGTACAGGAAAAATATGATGAAATAAATGCTATGGTAAATGATCCTGTTCTTGTACTCACAATTGAAGAAGACAACATATTTTTATCAAACAATGCAGCACTCGAACAGATAAAGGTAAAATATGATGAAACCACTGCACTTATGCAAAAGTCAAATAAAATAAAAGAAAATCTTACGCCAGGTCTTATAAATGATATTCTTTCCTGTCAGACAGCAGATGTCAGGGTTTATCAGATAAGTTTTGACGGAAATAATATGAATATATCGTGCATTACAACTTTTGCTGACAGTTCAGCACAATTTGTATCGGCACTAGAAAGAAGAAATATATTCGGAAATATAGAGTATAACGGTTTTGCAGGTCAGGGCGACCAGTACACGTTTAATGTTATAGCACCATTTTTAGAAAAGGAAGAGGTGATATCTGATGGACAATAGTAAAACTTCTCCTAAACAGATAGCCTTGCTGGTAATACTTATAGGTGTACTTGTGATGGTAATAGCTGTTCAGTATTTTATACGTCCTGTTCTTAATGAGACTTCAGAGTTAAAAAAACAGACAGAGATACTTGAAGAAAAGTATGCAATCATGCAGGAACAGTCTCTTATGCATATAGTTGACAGTACGATTTATAATCAATACCGCACAGAACTTGATGAACAGGGAAAACAGATGTTACCATATATGAAAAATAATGAACTTGATGAGATAGTTACAGATATGGTACTTTCAAGCGGGCTTAAAATAAGCTCTCTACGAATAGGTGATATACAGGATTATAAAGTAAGAATACTTTATGAACCAAAAGAAGATAGTATTTCAAATGAAGAAAGTGACGATTCTATGGACGATTCCGGTTTTCCTGATATGAACTTATATCCGGGTGCGGAGTTGATAATGGAAGATGATATGTTTTACTTTCAGTATAAAACAGGTCATTATTCATGTATTCTCAATTATGAACTTATCGGAAATTATGATCAGATAAGAACATTGACAGATAAGATTATAGCTGACAAGTCAATGGGAATAGAAAATATATATTTTACAAATTCAGGCGATATTTCTGAAAATGGAGAGTATAATCTTAGTATAAGCATTGTGGTTTATATGTTTGACAAACTTCCCGATTTTTAATTGCGGAGGTGGTCATATGAAGGGGAAAAAGCTCAAAGGTTCTGCACTGTTATGGGCTATATGCACATTATTGATTTTTATGGTCATAGTTACCGGTATAGTTTCTTTAAATCAGCAGTATGTAAATGAAGAAATAAACTCTTATTCGGAAAAAAAGGCAGAATACATCGCGAGATCCGGCATTGACATAATCGTAAGTGAAATAGAAAACGGAAAACTTGATGAACATCTGAAAGATACATCTGAGTTTAACATCATTCTTGAGATGGAAGAAGGCGTATCATGTGATATCACTGTACAAAACGGTGATAAGTTAATAACTCTTGTTTCAAAGTCACAGAACGGTGTAAGTGAAGAAACTGTATGTGCCAGATTAAAGAGATCCAGAGGCAAGTGGGAGTTTATAGGATATTTTATATATTGAGGTGATGATATGAAGAAAAAACTTTCAGGTATGACGCTTGTTGAGGTTATCACCGCAGTAGCTATTATATTTCTTGTTTCGGCGGCTGCTTATGCAGGAATATGTACAGCAGGAAAATTTATGGTGAGAGGTGCTGATATACGTGCAGAAGCTGAAAAATCAGCAGAAAACCTTGATAAAGAATTAAGAAAAGAAGATTTTGATATAGCTCAGACAACAGCTGTTACATATGTTATTTTAAGTATGAGTGAAAGTGAAACAGTAACTCTTGGTTCTGCTTTGGTGGACATTTATAAAGTCGACTCAGGTACAGAAGTATATTCATATGCATATTATCGGCCATGTGTAACAGAAGTACCAGAAGAAAATGAAGAGCCTGAAAATCCGGAAGAAACAGAAGAGTAAGGAGGCAGATCCGATGAAAAAAAGATTAAAGGGATTTACTCTTACAGAAGTAATGGTTTCACTAGTTATACTGACTATAGTGGTGACTATTTCTTCTACCATGATCATTTCTTCGTTGAATCTTCTTCTGAAAAATGCATTTATACGTGATGCACAAAATAACGGAAATGAAATATATCAGTTGCTTGAAGATAAATTGAGATATTCACAGCACTTCAGAATTATTTCCGATGAAGAAAGTGAAGAAAGCCTTGCAGAAGAAGGCTTAGTTGCAAGTTACACAGAGACAATAGAGATAAGCAAAGACTCAATGAGGATAAATTCAAAAGATATTTATGATAAAAAACAATTAAAAAATGCAGATTGTTTTATAAGATTAAAACAAAATACACCTGATAATATTCAACTTACAGTAGAATTAAAACGTGAAGATGAACTTATCTATAGCAAATCTGGAAATGTAACTCTTGAAAATGCAGATGTTGAAGGGAAAAACAGACTGGACAAATGTATAAGTAATCTTGACAAATATGAGGAAGGAATACAGGAAAATATAAAAATATCAATAGGATATTGCGGTTGATATGAAATTTATTAAATGACTGCAGGGCTTGAATAAGTCCTGCAGCATACAAAAAATTAAAAGGAAATATATCGACTTAAAGTTAAATGTTATGGGAGGAAAACAAATTGAAGAACATACCTATAGGTGAGGTTCTGAAGGAATATGGGTACATAACCGAAGAACAGATTCAGGAAGCTTTACAATATCAGAAAACTGAAGCAGGAAAAGGAAAACGACTTGGTATACTCGTTCAGGAACTGAACTTCGTAACAGAATTACAGGTTCTTGAGTGTTTGGGAAAAAAGCTTGATCTTCCTCTTGTAAATATGGCAGATGTCAAGGTAGATCTTGATGCGGTAGAAAAAGTACCAAAACAGCTTGCTGTTAAGTATAATGTATTTCCGTTCGGACAGAAAAACGGAAGATTACAGCTTGCGATGTCAGACCCTCTTAACTTTTATGCACAGGAGGATATAAGACAGATAGTTGATATGCCTCTTGATATTATGCTTGCCGAAAAGGCGGTCATAACAAAGGAAATAGATCATAACTATGCGGAAGTCGGTGCTAAGATAGCAGCACGTCAGGCTAATATATCGGTTCAGGATGCGGCACTGCCGGAAATCGAGATAGAAGACGGTGACGATGATGTTCCTGTAATTAAACTGGTAAATTCCTTGCTTGCACGTGGTTACAGTGCAAATGCAAGTGATATACACATAGAACCTTTTGAAGGACATACGCAGGTACGAATGAGAATTGACGGTATGATAGTTGACTTTGTAACTTTGGCAAAATCACTTCATATGTCACTTGTAGCCCGTATAAAAATCATGGGTAATATGGACATAGCGGAAAAAAGAATACCTCAGGACGGTAACTTCAGAACGATAGTTGAAGGGTTTGATATCAGTATACGTGTATCGGTTATTCCGACCATATACGGCGAAAAAGTTGTTATGAGATATCTTACCTCTGATACGACTATAGATAAAGCCGGACACTTTGGTATGGAAGAGTTTGCTTATAAAAAATTAAGCAAGATGCTTGAAGCACCAAACGGCATTATTTATATAACAGGGCCTACAGGTTCAGGTAAGACTACAACCTTGTACATGGTACTTGAACATCTTGCAAAAAGACAGGTTAATATTTCAACGATAGAAGACCCGGTTGAAAGAGGATTACCGAAAATAAATCAGATGTCAGTAAACGTTGCGGCAGGACTTACATTTGGAGTAGGGCTCAGGGCACTTCTCAGACAGGACCCTGATATAATAATGCTCGGTGAGACCCGTGACGCAGAAACAGCAGAAATCTCGGTAAGAGCGGCAATAACAGGACATCTTGTTGTTTCCACACTTCATACCAATGATGCTATATCATCAATAGTCAGACTTGAAGACATGGGACTTGCGCCTTATCTTGTAGCAAGTTCGCTTGTTGGAATAGTGGCTCAGCGACTTGTAAGAAAAGTTTGCGGAAACTGTTCGTATGAAGTTGAACCTACACCTGAAGAAATAGCGATAATAGGTCCTGATATACCGGTTATAAAAAAAGGCAAAGGATGCCACATATGCAACAACACAGGTTACAAAGGCAGAGTTTCTATACATGAAATGGTTCTTATTGATAAAAAATTAAAAAGAATGATCACAAGCGGAGCAAGCAATGATGAAATGTTTGATTATGCTGTAAATGAGCAGGGGATGAAAACGCTCAGACAGTGTGCTATCGATCTTGTACGTCGTGGTATAACGACGCCGGCAGAAGTAATAAAAGTTTCTTACGATACCGATTAAAAAATTTTATGAAGGGGCGGAGTGTTATGAAAAAGTATAAAGGATTTACACTTACAGAGGTAGTGTGTGTACTTGTAGTTGGAGGTATTGTTGCTGCGGCTGCGGTTCCGGGGATAAATGGTTATATAAAGCACTCCAAGGCTGCTTCATGCAAAGCCAATACTGATGAACTTAAAGTTGATCTTAAATATGCTGTAAATTCAAAGAGATTTGCAAACTGCGAAGAGATCAACAATAAGATTAAAAAAGTAATAGAGGAATATAGTCATTCTGAGTTGGTTCCTGTTTGTAATGAATATTTGAAAGACAACGCAAAAATAGACTGTAGTAATCTGGATGGGGAACTGAAATCTCATCAGGCATATAATGTATCAATGTGTCCTAACGATAATACATTCTATGTTGAATGGGTTATTACACAGGATGATAATGGCGAGTATCATATTGATTTTATATGTGAATGTGACTGTAATGACAATGAAGCAAATACCGCAGAAGAATTGTTATCACTTGATGCTAGTATTATAAATATATCACTGGAAACAGATGAAGGTATATATATTAGTGCAGCTGATAGCATTGAAGAAGATCTGAATATAAAAATAGACAACTTCATGGGCGGAATACATGATATAGTCAGACAGCCTGTAGATGACAGCTCTTCAGACGGTACTGATATTCCACAGGTGGACAATGTTATCACTGAAGAAAAAAAGCAAAAACTGGAAAGCATGCTTAATAGTGATAATATTGAAGAAGACGGTATTCTTGTGGGGTTTACACTTGATAAGGATAACAATATAGAATGGATATGTTATCAGAAAGATTATGATGGCATAAGATATTTTATAACAGTAAGAGAAGGCGGAGAACCTGTTATTGAGTATATTGATATACAGAATAATGGAAAAGCTGCAAATTATGTTCCACCGGCTGAAGGCTCGCTCGGTTCGACTGTTTACAAAAATGAATGGGTCAAAACAACGCAGACATATGGTTTGCGCAGAATGGAAATAGACACAACAAAATATGTAGGAAATATTATAGGCGGACAGATATCTGAAAACAAAGAAATAAAGTGGACACAGCGAGATAAAGACTGGTATATTGAAAGCTGGCAGGAATACCCTATAGTTGAGCCGGATAAGAGTTTTATCTGTTCAAAACGTAAACCTGTAAAAGCAGAACTTAGTTTTGATAAAGAAACTCACAAATATAATATGGTTATACACTATGATGATGAATCAAGTATAGCTATAGATATGATAACAGCAAATCATATTGACATAGTAGATTCAGAAAGCAGTGAAAGCCGAAGAGTATGGTATCTTTTGAACGGATATATAATATCCGATGAAAATAAGACTGAAAACTGGACATATGCTTTTAATGACGGCAGTCTTGAAATACTCGAAAATGTTGTAGACAAGACAGAAGAAAATCTGAAAAATTTTGAAGATCTTAAGATAAATGAACTGTATTTCTTGTATCAGGAAACTTATAAGTTTTATGAGGACGGAAATAAGTTTAATTATACACCGATAACTGTAGATTCCAAGATAAAGCGTACTCTTGTTGATTCAAATATTCTTTTGGAGAAAGACGGATTTTATCCACAGGGTATATTTGATATTACAATTCACAATGGTAATGAATCTGCTCCGACAATAATTGAAGACAATGTAAAAGCACTTATTCCGTTTTATGATGATGCTTTTAAATCAGGATATTATTTTACAGAATCCTCTGATTTACCAGATTCGCCGGATTCGTCAGAAACTAAGAAAGAGAAATATGATGCAACCGAAGTGAAGAAGATTGCAGACAGGGGAACTGCTGATTTTGAAGTATGGTATGTAGAATCAGAATCATCACAACCTGTATCATTAGGTTCTGTTGAAAGAGTGTTTGACGCAGGAAGAATTGTTTACGAAGATGGCGGGTTTGTACCAAAAGGCGATTTTCATACTGTTATCACTAAGAAAAATAACAATGAAACTGAAACGATTACAAATAAGCCTGAAGAATGTAATCTGAGTTATTACGATGCGATTCTTGACGAAGGTTACTATTTCATGAGCCTTGATGAAAACGACGATTATAAATATAATGCTGAAGAAATAAGTGAACTTGTAAAAGAAGGTCAGGTAAACTTTAAAGCGTACTATGAAATCGATGAAGATGTGTTCGAAATAGGTGTTGTTAATTCAAAGATTGACTCTGATATAGTGTATATTGACGAAGAGTATCGTGTACAGTCAATGGTTGTTATAAATCTTAATGACGGCAAAGATGCTATTAAAATTCCAAAAGAGGTAGAGTATTTTAACCCTGAAACCGAGGTGGGTTATTACTTTGAATTTACAGATGACAAGGGTGAAAAAGTAACTTCACAGCAGATAAACGAAAGATTTGCAGGCTATACCGGAAAAGTAGAAGTATATCATCAGTACGATGCAACTAAAGACCCTATTTATTGTGGTACAATAGAACGTGTTCTTGACAATGCGGAACTTGTGTATGGCGAAGATGGTAAGTTTGCACCTATGGGTGATTTCCATACAGAAATCCATAACTATGATGATGGTGAATTATCAACCAAATATGAAAGTCAGGTTCAGAGAGAGCTTCTTGAATATTATGATGAAGAAGTAAAAGAAGGCTATTATTTTAAGCATAAATTTAATAATCAGTTGTACACTGCAGATACATTAAATAATATAGCACGCAGTGAACCGGTTGATTTTGAAATGTATTATGCCAAGTCCGGTGAGGACAAGGTAATAGGTACTATTACTTCTGATGTTTCATCAACATTGGTAGAAGGTGCTGTTAAAAATGAGTTTGCTGTAAATTCAGAAATAACAGTAAACTATGAAAATAAAGATAATAGTGAAAACAAGGGAAGTTATACCTTTGATTATCCTGTAAACTACTATGATGAAACAGGAATAGGATATTATTATAAATTTGACGGCAGTGACGCTATTATACAGCCTGAAACACTCAAAGCAAGATTTGAGCTGTATACAGACAAGGTTAATGTTTATCACAAATACAGTGAGTATCAGGAACCGATTGAAGTTGGTATGATAAAGCGTGAACTTACTGATAAAAGTACAGAACTTGTATATGATGAAAGTAAGAAAGTATTTGTACCTATGGGTTCGTTCTATACATCTATTGAAAATTACACACCTGAAGGAAATGACATTCAGATGTGTGTAGGACAGCCGGAAAAGCGTGAACTTCAGTATCTTAATGAATCAAATGAAGGTTACTATTTTGTAGATGCTCAGAATAATAAATATAATGCAGAAGATGCAAGCAGACTTATTCACAGCAGATCAGCAAAATTTGAAGTATGGTATAAAGATGCATATATAGATACCAAGGTAGGAAGCACGCAGTCAGTTATTGCTTCGGAAATAGTAAGAGGCGAAGACAAGACATATCCTGTAGTTTCTAAGATTACAATAGACTATACAAGCGGTGGTGAAGAAAGTAACTTTGTTATAGACAATACACCTGTATACTATGACAATACAGCAGACAATTACTATTACTACAAGTGGTCTGACGTGAATGGTGATATTATCACTATAGACGAATTTGAAGACAAATTTGCAAATTACACAGGAAAAGTTGATGTATATCATCAGTATGCAAAAGATGAAGAACCACTTACAGTTGGTACAGTAGAAAGAAAATTCAAAGATGGAACTATTGAGTATAAAGACGGAAAGTTTATACCAAAGGGTAATTTCCATACAGATATTCAGAATGCCAAAACCGAAGTTGATACCGGAACAAGTGAAGAATTTGTTCTTGAATATTACAAAGAAGAAATTGGTGAAGGCTATTATTTCGAGAGTTCAAATTCAAATGATAAAAAGAAATATACTGCAGAAGAAGTAAGCGAACTTGCAAAGAATAAGCCTGTAAACTTTAATGCATACTATGCGGTAGCAGGAAAAGAAGAGCCGGTTTCTATTGGTGCAGTAGTTTCAACTGCAAGAGCAAGTGTAGCATATGATAATACAACTGATAAGTATACAGTAACAGCGATATTCACAATAAAATATCCAAATGGAGAAGATGTAGTATCTAAGGTAGTTGAAGAATACAATGAAGCAAACAAAGAAGGCTACTACTTTGAATTTACAGACGATAAAGGAACAAAGTCAACTCAGGAACAGCTTAATAACAGATTCGAAGGCTTCACAGGCAAGGCAGAAATCTACTACCAGTGCGAAGACGGAAAGACTGTTGTTAAAGCCGGAGAGGTTGAAAGAGTACTTGAAAGTACAGAACTTACATATGAAAATGAAGTATTTGTACCAAAGGGAACATTCCATACAGAAGTAAGAAGCCTTGATGGAAGTCAGACACTTGAAACTATTTACACAAGCACAAGTGAAAACGATGTACTTTCTTACTACAACGAAGCACTTGACGAAGGTTATTACTTTGAAGATGCAAGCGGTAATAAGTATACAGCTGAAACTGTAACAGCACTTATTAAGAGTGAACCATCAAGCTTTGGTGTACATTACAAAGACGGCGAAAATATCATAGATATAGGAAATGTAGAATCTTCAATCTCTTCAGCAATAGTAAGAGGAGAAAATCATACATATCCTGTAACATCAACAATCACAGTAAAATACAGTGAAAACAGCTTTACTATAAACAATACACCGGTATACTATGATGAAACATCTAAGAATTACTACTATTACAAGTGGTCAGATACAAATGGCGATATGATCACAGTAGGCGAATTTACAGACAGATTTGCAAATTACACCGGAAAAGTAGATGTATATCATCAGTATGCAGAGGGTAAAGAACCACTTGCAGTAGGTACAGTAGAAAGAATATTTGAAAACGGAACTATCAAGTATGCAGACGGAAAGTTTGTACCGGTGGGTAATTTCCGTACAGATATTCAGAATGCTGAACTTGAGGTAAATACCGGAACAAGTGAAGAGTGTGTACTCAAATATTACAACGAAACAATCGGCGAAGGTTATTACTTTACAAAAGCTGATAACAGTGGTGATACAAAGAAATATACTGCAGAAGAAGTAAGCGAACTTGCAAAGAGCGGTCCTGTAAGCTTCAACGCATACTATGCAGTAGCAGGAAAAGATCAACCGGTTTCTATCGGTTCTGTAGTTTCAACAGTAAAAGCAAGTGTAGCATATGATAATACAACTGATAAATATACGGTAACAGCAACAGTTACATTGAAATCACCTGATAACAGCATTGATATAACCGAAGAAGTCGGAGTATACGATGCAAACACAGGAAAAGGCTACTACTTTGAATTTACAGACGATAAAGGAACAAAATCAACTCAGGAACAGCTTAATAACAGATTCGAAGGCTTCACAGGCAAGGCAGAAATCTACTACCAGTGCGAAGACGGAAAGACTGTTGTTAAAGCCGGAGAGGTTGAAAGAGTACTTGAAAGTACAGAACTTGCATATGAAAATGAAGTATTTGTACCAAAGGGAACATTCCACACAGAAGTAAGAAGCCTTGATGGAAGTCAGTCACTTGAAACTATTTACACAAGCACAAGTGAAAGCGATGTACTTTCTTACTACAACGAATCACTTGATGAAGGTTATTACTTTGAAGATGCAAGCGGTAATAAGTATACAGCCGAAACTGCAACAGCACTTATCAAGAGTGAACCATCAAGCTTTGGTGTACATTACAAAGACGGTAATGTTATCAAAGATATAGGAAATGTAGAATCTTCAATCTCTTCAGCAATAGAAAGAGGAGAAAACCATACATATCCTGTAACATCAACAATCACAGTAAAATACGGTGAAAACAGCTTTACTGTAGACAATACACCGGTATACTATGACGGAACATCTAAGAATTACTACTATTACAAGTGGTCAGATTCAAATGGTGATATGATCACAGTAGGTGAATTTGCAGACAGATTTGCAAATTACACCGGAAAAGTAGATGTATATCATCAGTACGCAGAAGGTAAAGAACCACTTGCAGTAGGTACAGTAGAAAGAATATTTGAAAACGGAACTATCAAGTATACAGACGGACAGTTTGTACCGGTGGGTAATTTCCGTACAGATATTAAGAATGCTGAATCTGAAGTAAATACCGGAACAAGTGAAGAATGTGTTCTTAACTACTACAACGAAGAAATCGGCGAAGGTTATTACTTTACAAAAGCTGATAACAGTGGTGATACAACTAAGTACACAGCAGAACAGGTAAGCGAACTTGCAAAGAACGGACCTGTAAACTTCAAAGCATACTATGCAGTAGCTGAAGAAACTTATGAACTTGGAGTAGTACACTCAGAAGTAAAAGCAAGTGTAGCGTATGATGCTGAAACTGATAAATATACAGTAACAGCAACAGTTACATTGAAATCACCTGATAACAGCATTGATATAACCGAAGAAGTCGGAGTATACGATGCAAACACAGGAAAAGGCTACTACTTTGAATTTACAGACGATAAAGGAACAAAGTCAACTCAGGAACAGCTTAATAACAGATTTGAAGGCTTCACAGGCAAGGCAGAAATCTACTATCAGTGTGAAGACGGAAAGACTGTTGTTAAAGCCGGAGAGGTTGAAAGAGTACTTGAAAGTACAGAACTTACATATGAAAATGAAGTATTTGTACCAAAGGGAACATTCCATACAGAAGTAAGAAGCCTTGATGGAAGTCAGTCACTTAAAACAATCTACACAAGCGAAGGTAAAGAATGTGTACTTTCTTACTACGATGAATCACTTGACGAAGGTTACTACTTTGAAGATGCAAGCGGTAATAAGTATACAGCCGAAACTGCAACAGCACTTATCAAGAGTGAACCATCAAGCTTTGAAGTACATTACAAAGATGGCGAAAATATCGCAGATATAGGAAATGTAGAATCTTCAATTTCTTCAGCAATAGAAAGAGGAGAAAACCATACATATCCTGTAACATCAACAATCACAGTAAAATATGGTGAAAACAGCTTTACTGTAGATAACACACCGGTATACTATGACGGAACATCTAAGAATTACTACTATTACAAGTGGTCAGATACAAATGGCAATATGATCACAGTAGGCGAATTTGCAGAGAGATTTGCAAATTACACCGGAAAAGTAGATGTATATCATCAGTACGCAGAAGGTAAAGAACCACTTGCAGTAGGTACAGTAGAAAGAATATTTGAAAACGGAACTATCAAGTATGCAGACGGAAAGTTTGTACCGGTGGGTAATTTCCATACAGATATTCAGAATGCTGAACTTGAGGTAGATACCGGAGCAAGTGAAGAGTGTGTACTCAAATACTATAATGAAACAATCGGCGAAGGTTATTACTTTACAAATGCTGTTTCAAATGATACAAAGAAATATACTGCAGAAGAAGTAAGCGAACTTGCAAAGAGCGGACCTGTAAACTTTAACGCATACTATGCAGTAGCTGAAGAAACATATGAACTTGGAGTAGTACACTCAGAAGTAAGAGCAAGTGTAACGTATGATGCTGAAACTGATAAATACACAGTAACAGCAACAGTTACATTAAAATCACCTGATAACAGCGTTAATATAACCGAAGAAGTCGGAGTATACGATGCAAGCACAGGAAAAGGCTACTACTTTGAATTTACAGACGATAAAGGAACAAAGTCAACTCAGGAACAGCTTAATAACAGATTTGAAGGCTTCACAGGCAAGGCAGAAATCTACTACCAGTGCGAAGACGGAAAGACTGTTGTTAAAGCCGGAGAGGTTGAAAGAGTACTTGAAAGTACAGAACTTACATATGAAAATGAAGTATTTGTACCAAAGGGAACATTCCATACAGAAGTAAGAAGCCTTGATGGAAGTCAGTCACTTAAAACAATCTACACAAGCGAAGGTAAAGAATGTGTACTTTCTTACTACGATGAAACACTTGACGAAGGTTATTACTTTGAAGATGCAAGCGATAATAAGTATACAGCCGAAACTGCAACAGCACTTATCAAGAGTGAACCATCAAGCTTTGAAGTACATTATAAAGACGGCGAAAATATCATAGATATAGGAAATGTAGAATCTTCAATCTCTTCAGCAATAGTAAGAGGAGAAAATCATACATATCCTGTAACATCAACAATCACAGTAAAATATGGTGAAAACAGCTTTACTGTAGACAATACACCTGTATACTATGACGAAACATCTAAGAATTACTACTATTACAAGTGGTCAGATTCAAATGGTGAAATTGTTCCTATAAATGAATTTGCAGACAGATTTGCAAATTACACCGGAAAAGTAGATGTATATCATCAGTACGCAGAAGGTAAAGAACCACTCGCAGTAGGTACAGTAGAAAGAATATTTGCAAACGGAACTATCAAGTATGCAGACGGAAAGTTTGTACCGGTGGGTAATTTCCATACAGATATTCAGAATGCTGAACTTGAGGTAAATACCGGAGCAAGTGAAGAGTGTGTACTCAAATACTATAATGAAACAATCGGCGAAGGTTATTACTTTACAAATGCAGATAACAGTGGTGATACAACTAAGTACACAGCAGAACAGGTAAGCGAACTTGCAAAGAGCGGACCTGTAAACTTCAAAGCATACTATGCAGTAGCTGAAGAAACTTATGAACTTGGAGTAGTACACTCAGAAGTAAAAGCAAGTGTAGCATATGATAATACAACTGATAAATATACGGTAACAGCAACAGTTACATTGAAATCACCTGATAACAGCATTGATATAACCGAAGAAGTCGGAGTATACGATGCAAACACAGGAAAAGGCTACTACTTTGAATTTACAGACGATAAAGGAACAAAGTCAACTCAGGAACAGCTTAATAGCAGATTTGAAGGCTTCACAGGCAAGGCAGAAATCTACTACCAGTGTGAAGACGGAAAGACTGTTGTTAAAGCCGGAGAAGTTGAAAGAATACTTGAAAGTACAGAACTTACATATGAAAATGAAGTATTTGTACCAAAGGGAACATTCCATACAGAAGTAAGAAGCCTTGATGACAGTCAGACACTTAAAACAATCTATACAAGCGAAGGTAAAGAATGTGTACTTTCTTACTACAACGAAGCACTTGACGAAGGTTATTACTTTGAAGATGCAAGCGGTAATAAGTATACAGCCGAAACTGCAACAGCACTTATTAAGAGTGAACCATCAATCTTTGAAGTACATTACAAAGATGGCGAAAATATCGCAGATATAGGAAATGTAGAATCTTCAATCTCTTCAGCAATAGAAAGAGGAGAAAATCATACATATCCTGTAACATCAACAATCACAGTAAAATACGGTGAAAACAGCTTTACTGTAAACAATACACCGGTATACTATGACGGAACATCTAAGAATTACTACTATTACAAGTGGTCAGATACAAATGGTGATATGATCACAGTAGGTGAATTTGCAGACAGATTTGCAAATTACACCGGAAAAGTAGATGTATATCATCAGTACGCAGAAGGTAAAGAACCACTCGCAGTAGGTACAGTAGAAAGAATATTTGCAAACGGAACTATCAGGTATACAGACGGACAGTTTGTACCGGTGGGTAATTTCCGTACAGATATTCAGAATGCTGAACTTGAGGTAAATACCGGAGCAAGTGAAGAGTGTGTACTCAAATACTATAATGAAACAATCGGCGAAGGTTATTACTTTACAAAAGCTGATAACAGTGGTGATACAAAGAAATATACTGCAGAAGAAGTAAGCGAACTTGCAAAGAGCGGTCCTGTAAGCTTCAACGCATACTATGCAGTAGCAGGAAAAGATCAACCGGTTTCTATCGGTGCTGTAGTTTCAACAGTAAAAGCAAGCGTAGCATATGATGCTAAAACTGATGATTACACAGTAACAGCAACAATCACAATAAATGCTCCCGGCGTAACAGATGTAGTATCCAGGGAAGTTGAAGAATACAATGAAGCAACCCAAGAAGGCTACTACTTCGAATTTACAGATAATAAGGGTACAAAGTCAACTAAAGAACAGCTTAATGAAAGATTTGAAGGCTTCACAGGCAAGGCAGAAATCTATTACCAGTACGAATCCGGAAAATCACCGATTAAAGCCGGAGAAGTTGAAAGAATACTTGAAAGTACAGAACTTGCATATGAAAATGACTTGTTCGTACCAAAGGGAACATTCCATACAGAAGTCAGAAGCCTTGATGAAAATCAGACACTTAAAACAATCTACACGAGTGCAAGTGAAAATAAAGCATTGTCTTACTATGACGCAACTATCAACAAAGGTTACTACTTTACAGCTACAGCAGGTAGTATGTATAATTCTAAAGACGCGACAGGAATTATCAAGAGTGAACCTGCAAGCTTTGTAGTATGGTACAGAGAAGGCAATACAGACAGTAAAGTAGGAGATATAGCATCAGTTATTTCTTCTGAAATAGTAAGAGGCAATAATAATACATATCCTGTAAATTCAAATTTCACAGTAAATTACAGTGACAGAAACGGTAAACGTGAACTTGCTATAACAAGCAAGCCCGAATACTATAACGAATCCAGCAAGAAGGGCTATTATTACGAATGGACCAATGCAACAGGCAACAAGATCACACAGCAATCTCTTGCAGAAAGATTTGCAAAGTATACAGGAAAGGTAAATGTATACCACAAGCATACAGAAGATCAGGAAGCACTTGCAGTAGGTACAGTAGAAAGAATCTTTACAGGCGGAATTCTTGAATATATAGATGGTCAGTTTGTACCAAAAGGTAATTTCCATACAGATATTATTAATTTCAACGGAAAGACCGATATAGGAACAAATGAAACATCTGTACTCGAATACTTCAATGAAACTCTTGGTGAAGGATATTATTTCACAAACCTTGACGGAAATGATACAAAGAAATATACAGCACAAGAAGTAAGCAATCTTGCAAAGAACGTATCAGTAAACTTCAAGGCATACTATGAAGTAAACGGAAAGACAGTTGAACTCGGTGAAGTAAACTCAGCAATCAGAGCAACTGTTGTAAGAGGATCTTCCAAACATGAATATCCTGTTGTTTCTCAGATAATAGCTGAATGTATAAGCAATGGCAAGTCCGAAAAATACACATATGATCAGGCAATTAACTATTATAACGAATCAACAAAGACAGGATACTATTATGAAATTTCATCACAACCGGGTAAGAGAATTTCACCTGATGAGATCAAAACAAAATTTGCATCATATACCGGAAAGATTGATGTATACTATCAGTACGAGGCTACAAAATCACCTGTCAAGGTAGGCGTTGTAGAGCAAGTACTTGCTGATACAGATATTGTACATGAAAATGGACAGTATGTACCAAAGGGAACATTCCGTGATGATATCAGCAATTATGATGAAAGCGGAGTACTTACAGTAACTGACAGAGGAACAAGTGAAACAAGAAATCTTGTATATTACAATTCCGAAATCGGTGAAGGTTATTACTTTACAAATAATGAAGACGCTTCACAGAAAAAATATACGTCTGAACAGATATGTGAATCAGTCAATAATGGTATCAGTGACTATGAACTTTACTATGTACAGTCAGGAACAAGCAGAAAAATCGGTGCTGTAAATTCAGAAATGAAGACAGGAATAAAAGCTGTTTCAAACGGAAACAACAATTATAATTATTCTGTAACCGCAAATACAGTTGTAAGTTACGGAAAAACCGGAACAGAAAACAGACATTCCTGGGAAAATGCTATTTCTGAATATAGTCGAATTTCAGACACAGGTTACTATTTTGAAGATGCAAATGATAGAGGATACCGACTCCCTCAGAATGAAATCAATGATAAGCTCAATAATGGTGCAGTTACAATTAATGCTTATTATAAATACAACTCTGAAGCCGAACCGATTTATTGTGGTTCATTAAACTGTGTTCTCGGTGAAATGACAGCTATCTTTAATAATGGTAACTCTAAAACAACAGACGTATTTCATCCAAATAGCCATATTGTTACAACAGCAGATTATTCTGTAAGTATTAATGATGTTAATTATGGAAATACATCGTTGTATGATTACAGCAAGAACATAAGACATAACAGCATGTGTGATTACGGAGAAAACGGATACTTCTTATCAGCAAATTCCGGAGACTTTTCTGATGATTATGATTGGTTATGTGATGTTCAGGATAATGGTTACACAGGCGATATGTATGTAAATTATAACGATAACGGTAACCAGAGAACAGTGAAATTGTATGTAGAAATTGTTGTTGAAAAAGAGTTGTCTGATGATGATATTAAGAATAGTAAAATGACAGACTTTGTATATCTTAAGAATGATGATGATACTGTATATATTTATGGTTATGTTGGAAATGATACAGATATTGTTATTCCAAGTCAGGTAAAAGGTTACTGGGAAAAGGCAGATGGTTGGTTTGATAATGGATTGCTTGCTGAGATTGGTGGAGAACTGTACAAGTATAATAAAACGTCTATAGGCGATGGTGTATGGTTTAAACCTAAGACTTATGAAGTAGTTGGAGTTGGTAATCCGAAGGCTCAGTCACAATCTGATAATATAAAGTTTGGAAATAAGCTTTGGAAACCTGTACTTTCATCAAAACAAGAGACTATTCGTGGATGCACACCTGGTAACATTAAAAGCATTACTTTCAGTAGAGGTATAGAACATATTTATGATTATGCTTTTGCAGGAATAGATAATATCAATGCTGAAATAAATCTCAGTAAAGGTATTACTACTATAGGAAAAGAGGCATTCAAAGGCGGTAGAAATTTTAAAGGAAATCTTACTATACCTGAAACAGTAACAAGTATAGGTGCAGACGCATTTGACAGTTTTGCTGAAGGCGCTTCTGAAAAGGGTACGTTAAGAATTTATGGTTGTAGTGGAACTGAAACTATTACAAAATCTGATGGAACCTCTGAAACTGTAAAGGTAATAGGTCCTGGACTTTTCGATATTGCCGGATTCAAAAATGTAATTATAGGCAAAAATGTAGAAAAGATATCAGACTATGCATTTGGAAGCAACAATCATAATCTATTTGGTTCTCTCAGAATAGAAAGTCCTGTTAAGTACATAGGAAACTATGCATTCCAGAATTGCGTAAACATGGAAGGTCAGCTTATTATTTCGGATACTGTTAGAACCATAGGTGACGGTGCATTCTATAACTGCGAGAGCTTCAAGAGTATGCATTTACCGGTAGGTGTAGAGTATATAGGAAACAGCGCATTTGATAATTGTAACGATCTCCAAGGTGACCTTGTTATTCCTGAAACTGTTACATATCTTGGAACAAATGCTTTCAGAAATTACAGTGATAACCGTGATGTCAATACTGTCGGCGATCTCATAATAAGAGGCGGAACGAAGGATGAAAACGGAAATATTACAATAAACAAGGGTGTATTTACACAGACAAGATTTATGAATGTTACTGTAGGTGGTAATGTAACACATATCGGCGAAGGTGCATTCGAAAACAGTGATCATTACTTTGGCGATGTGATTATCGAAGATTCAGTAAAATCTATAGGAGCACG
The DNA here is from genome assembly GCA_015066745.1 of Ruminococcus sp. Lineage (GTDB taxonomy): Bacteria > Bacillota > Clostridia > Oscillospirales > Ruminococcaceae > HUN007. The sequence goes on from SVNW01000022.1 coordinate 28,002, forward strand.
TGCTTTCCAGAGATGTAGTAAGATGAACAGTCTCATAATTCCTGAATCTGTTACTTATATAGGTCAGGGTGCTTTTGAAGGCTTTGCATCTAACAACAATCCACCTAGAGGAAGCCTCCAGATATACGGCGGTAACCGAGAAGGTGAAGACATCGTAATAAACAGTGGTGTATTCAATCAGTCAAGATTCAAAGATGTGATCATAGGCGGAAAGGTAACAAAGATAGCTGATAACGCATTCTCACAGATATATGAAAACTTTATCGGCAGTCTTACTATAAAGTCCCCTGTAAATTACATCGGAAACAGTGCATTCAGAGATTGCAGAGGATTCTACGGAAAACTTACAATACCTGAAAGCGTGAAGACCATAGGTTCATCTGCATTTGCAGGCTGTAACAATTTCAGCGAATTTGAACTGAACTATGGCGCAGATACATCAATAGATCAGGATGCATTCCAGAATTTAAGAATTCCAAATTAATTTTCAAAATGTATCCGCTTTGCAATTGCAATTGACCAAAAACCATGATATAATAATTAAAAGATACCGTAAACCAAAATTTACGGTATCTTTTTTGGGTAAAAAAATAAAAAATAAAGGTGAATATATGAAAGACGAACTTATAAAAAGAAGAATAGAAGATCTTTGTGATAAGTCCTTTAAGAATAATCAGTATACATTTACACCATTTCTTAACGAAGCGGAACTTTCGGAATTTTATGAAACAAAGGAATCTTCAATGACAGCGTATTATACGATATACGGAGGAAGGGAAGATGCCGACAGAGTAATGATACGCTTTGGAAATGCTGATGAATTCGGATATGAAGAAGATTTTCCGATAAAGTGCATAAAGATAGAACCTCTTATGAAAAAATTTGCTGAAAATCTTACACACAGAGATTTTCTCGGAGCTGTCATGAATCTCGGAATAAAACGAGGAGAAACAGGTGATATACTTGTTGATGATAAAATGGCATATATGTTTTGCACCGAGCAAATGGCGGATTATCTCTGCAGAGAGCTTACGAAGATAAAACATACGGTTGTAAAATGTAGTATAGCAAGTGAAATACCTGAAAATTTCTGTCTGAAGACACAGGAGGGCGAAGTACAGGTTTCTTCTGAACGTATAGATGGTGTTATTTCAAAGATTTTTCATATTTCAAGAGGAAACTGCGTTGAACTTTTTCGCACAAAAAAAGTTTTTGTAAACGGAAAATGTACGGAAAACAATAGCTATATGCTAAAGGAAAATGATAAAGTATCCGCAAGAGGCTTTGGAAAGTTCAGATTTTTAGGTATAGGAAATCTCACACGCAAAGGAAACAAAATCGTAAAATACGAAAAATATGTGGGGTAGTACCGTAAAACTATGTATATTTATATATTACGATGTGAGGACAGATCACTTTATACAGGTATCACAACAAATCTTGTACGGCGAATAAGACAGCATACCGGAAAAATAAAAGGCGGAGCAAAATATACTGTAAGTCACAAGGTAATATTTATCGAAGCTGTATGGTTTACTGATGACAAACAAACAGCAAGAAAACTTGAATACCGTATAAAAAAACTTTCAAAAGCATCAAAAGAGAGGCTGATATCCTCTCCGCTTTTAATATACGAGATGATTTCAGATATTTCAGAAAATCCAAAAGAACTTATAAAGCCTTTTTACGAATATGAAAAAAATGTTGACAATATACAGTGAGATGGTGTATCATTAAATAAGTTTGAAAATACAGAAGATAATGGTGAATTATTATGAAAAGCAGAATAACAAATAAAAATAAGCAATCATTGCCACAACAGTATGAGCAGGAGAGCGAAGTATTTGCTATGTGGCTTCTTTTTGAAGAGAAACCTAAAAGACCTGATGCTGAAGTTTTACATAAAGCTCTTGTTGATAAGTTCGGAGATACCGAAATTATTTCTTCGGGAAATGAGCTTTCAAGCTTTGGTATAAAAAAATATACTGTTTCTTCCGAAGACGGCAGGATACCTGCACAGATCATTATGGGAAATGTTACTTCTTTTGAACAGAATTTTATTTCTGAAAAGGAAAGAACACAGCTTCGTGACGTTGAAAATCCTGAAGAATTTTTACGCAGATGTCATTATAAGATGGTCATTTCCGATATGATGTCAGGGCTTGATTTTAAGAGCAGAACATCACTTCTCATGGACTGGCTTGAAACAGTTGTTGCTCTTATGCCAAAGTGCATAGGTGTATGGATACCGACAGGCGGAAAGCTTATATCGGCTGATTTTATCAGAAACAAGCAGATAGATGACGAAGACAGATTTGTATGCTATTGTGTAAATGCAAGATTTTTTAATGTAGTAGCAGGAAAAGAAATGCTTGTTGACACTCATGGTATGTGTGCTCTCGGAAAACCTGATGTGCAGTGCCATTTTCACACACTTTCTCCGGATAATATAGTAAATTATCTTTATAATATAGCATCGTTTATATGCCAGAGCGATGAAAAAATAAAGGATAACGACACTATAGACGGATTTGACGGTGATGAGATATCCGAAGAAGTCCGTTGGGTGTGCAGATATGAAGATTCAATGGCACAGCCTATGAGACCTGTAATTGATATAAATCCCGGAAAATATTCAGCCGGAAACAGAGAATAGAGAGGAATAGTTTTTATGTTGCCAAATGATCCTATGATGCTTTTAAGTGTAGTAAATATGAAACTCAGAGATTTTTACAAATCCCTTGGTGAACTTTGTGACGATATGGACGTTTCTGAAAGCGAAATAGTTGACAAGCTTTCAAAAATAGGATATGAGTATAACGCTTCACTTAACAGATTTCAGTAATCATTAAAATCAGCAAAAACACCGGAAATGCCTTTAGTACTGTGGCATTTCCGGTGTTTATTATTTGTGTTTTGATTTTTTAAAGGTCTGTATAAGTCAGGTTGATTATTGCTGGAACAAGTGCGTTGTCAGTAGCCTTAGCAAGATACATAGTGATATCCTCTTTGGTTATATTCTTCGAAACAGTTATATCTGCTGACAGATACAGAACATTATGGGGACCATAGCTCATATATGCATATGCATCAGAAATATCTTCGTGGTCCATAAGTATTTCTTCAAGTTTGTTGAGATCAAAGAAACGTCTCTTTGTAAGTCCCTCAGACATTACACATCTTCCGCTGTTTTCAAGGAAGTCAAGTGTGTTGTCACTCATGATTCTTGCAGTAACGCCGTCAACAGGTTCTCCGTTTGCATAAAGATTTCCCCATGCACCATAAGGCTGTTTGTGTCCGTCATCATCAAGAACAGAGATACTTGCGGAAAAATCATTCTGATGACCTTTGAGCATACTTATATCGGCAATACATTCATTAGGAATGTATTCAAGCGGTACACATCTTCTGAGTTCCGATACTTTTTCAGTATTTAACATAGAAGAGAGTATAGCATTATATATATTTACAAATATTTCGAGTTGCTTCTGATCGTATCTTGTATCAAGGAATCTTAATTCATATTTGTATGTATCACGTATGTCCATAACAATGAAGTGGAACGGATATCCGTCAAGTTTCATCGGAACTATCTGAACAGGTTCATTTCCTATGGTTGAAAATTCAAAAAGTTTTCCTTGATACTGGAAGAACATTTCGTCTGCATGGAAAGTTGAAACATGATGTCTCATAGTATCGAGTATCTGTGTTGCACCGTTACGGAGCATTTCGGAAACTTTCTGAGTATTGTCAAAAGTGTATCTGAAATTGTATGTTGAAAATACAGAACCAACTGTTCTTGTCCAGCGACTGTCTGTTCTGCCACTGTGTATACTTGTACTGAGAGTATCTTTTCTGTTTGAGAAGATATTTATACAGTAGTTAAATGCAGTAAGGAAAAATGTGTTTTCGGATATTGAGTGTTCTTTGCAGTAGCCTTTGAGTCTGTCAATATCAGTGAGTACACCTCTGAGTGTATAGTATTTTCCCTGATTAAAATCTTCATAACCTTTTTTATTGAGTATACTTCTGTCAAGTTTTAAGCCGTTCATAAGACTGCTAAGATATTCACTGCGTTTTACGGCAGTCTGAGAATTGCTTTCGGTCGTGTTTTCAAGAATAAGTTCATAGAAGTCATGTTTTTCCTTTTCAACAGTCTGACCGTTATAGAGTTTTTCAAGATCTTCTATGATTATATCGAGGCTGTATCCGTCACTTATAATGTGTGCGATATCGATAAGGAGATACTTTGCAGATTCTGTTTTATAGATGCTGATATGATGGAGCGGTTCTCCCTTGGTGTAGTAGTAGTTTTTGGGAAGAGTTTTAAACTCTTTACCAAAGTCATCATCTGACATCTCAAAGATAGGAATATCAACAGTGAGATCATCGTTTCTGATATTCATATATTTTTCGCCAACAGGTTCTATAACATTTTTGAGTATAGGGTGTATCTCGAAGAGCTGTTCGGCTGCTTTCTTCATACGTTCAAGGTCCACTGATTCTCCGAGTTTGAACATGATAGAAACGTTTGAAGTGGTAGCACCTTTAAGGATGTAAACAAAGAATTTCTGAAGATTTGTAAGTTCATATGACGGACGTGCGGAAAGGTCTGTTTTTTCCTGTTCTTTTTTGAGCGCAAAAAGATTTTCGAGCATAATGATTGTCGGGTTGCTTACAATGTCATCAAGACTTATATTTATATTGAGCTTTTCGGCAAGGTCAGTTACGAGCATAGTGCTTCCGAGAGAATCAAGTCCGGCTTCAAACAGATTGTTTTCAATTCCGAAGTTGCTGTGTCCGAGAATTGATTTTACAGAAGAGTAGATAAGTTTCTGTATGTAGTTTTCAGGAGCTTTTATCGAAGAAACAGAACTTGAGAGTATGTCTTCAGGTTTGCATCTGCGATTTCTTTTTATCTTATTTGTACCTGTTTTTTCAAATGGTGTTTTTCTTACAACAACACGCATTATTTTTTTATAGGATGGTACACCGGCATTTACTTTGTTTACAACATGATTTGTTGCAGCTACTACGTCTTTTATCATGTTTACATTTACATAAGTTTTATCCGGGAAGATTTCAGCAGTAATGATATTTTCATCACCGTGAACGAGACATTCCTGTATCAGCTGATGGTCAAGGAGTTTATTTTCAAGCTGTTCAGGTGAAACATTTTCACCGTTTCCGAGTATTATGAGGTTTTTTATTCTTCCTGTGATATGAAGGAAGTTTTCACTGTCAACGTAGCCTAAGTCTCCTGTTCTGAGCCAGCCGTCTTCTGTTATAACTTCAGCTGTCTTTTCAGGGTCATTGCAGTATCCCATCATTACAGACGGACTCTTTACCTGAAGTTCGCCGTTGACTATTCTTGTCTGGCAACGTTTGGCGATTCTTCCGGCAGTATAAGCTTTGTCAGGTCTGCTTGGGTCAGGTGTGGAAATAGTCGGTGAACACTCTGTCATACCGTATCCCTGACAGATAAGGATCTTTGCTTCTTTATACTTGTGTACAAGTTCTTCGGGCAGATGTGCACCACCTGCATATATTCCTGTAAGTCTGCTACCGAAAACTTTGTCACGCAACTGTGCAACAGTCTTGTTTTCCTTTTGAGCAAGAATTTCAAGTTTTGTAAACAGTCCCTGTGCCACCATCGGAACGAGGTTAATGATGGTAGGTTCAAAAAGAAGTATATTCTGTGCAAGGTCTTTCATATCTCCGTTTATGCATACAGTACTTCCTGTAGCAAATGAAATAAGGAAATCTCCTTTGATGCAAAATGCGTGATTTATCGGCAATATATTTAATTTTTTGCTGAATTTTTTGAACTCCGAATTGAATACATTATCTATGAGGTTTCCGTTAGAAAGCATAACGCCTTTTCCTTCACCGGTTGTCCCTGATGTAAAGAGGATAAGAGCGCATTCTTCTTTTTTTGCATCAGATATTACGTCTGTTCCCGAATATTTTGAGCTTATTTCTTCACACATGGAGTTTTCGGGATCGTTCATGATCTTTATATCACTTAAAGTTGAACATCTGTCCAATACAGATTTTTCATTTATCGGAGTGTTTATATCGTAAAGAAGTATATCAGCTTCTGATTTGTTTATAACAGCGCAGATAGTGTCTTCATCTGCCTGAACATCGATAGGGATCGATACACCACCGCCACATACTACACCTAACATGAGTTGCACATATTCAGGATTGTTTTTACCATAAAGAGCAACACGTATTTTATGCCCCTTCTTTTCGCTTTGTTCTTTTACCCAAGCTGTTGTTGCTTTACAGAACATGGAGAACTGTGTAAAAGTGACCTCCTCTATTTTTCCGTTTTTCAGATACTGCATATATGCAAGATCACCATATTCTACAGCAGACTGTTCGATAAGCTCGCTTACCGTTGAGATTGTTTCGTAACTAAGCATTAAATTCTCCCTTTCATAAAACAATTAATAATACTGATTTGATTAGCATTCAGTCTAAAATGAAAATCATGTCATTATTATAACATTTATTTATTTCAAATTCAACATTTTTTATATAAAAAATTATAAAACTGTCAGGTGCGTGCTTTTAAAAGTTGTAAAACTATTATTTTTGTATATTAAAATTTCTTGCATTTAAAGTTGAAGTAGTGTATAATAAAATTATCTGTTATCGTTAGATGAGTAATCTTATTTAAAATTTTTATATAAAGGAGAATCTGGTAAAATGTCAAAATATTTCGGAACTGATGGTTTTCGCGGAGAAGCGAATAAAAACCTCACGGTAGATCATGCTTTCAGAGTAGGAAGATTTCTCGGCTGGTATTATGGCCGTGATTGTGAAAAGTGCAGAATAGTTATAGGTAAAGATACAAGAAGAAGTTCATACATGTTTGAATATGCTCTTGCAGCAGGTATAACTGCTTCAGGTGCAGATGCGTATCTTCTTCATGTAACAACTACACCAAGTGTTGCATATATCACAAAGACTGATGGTTTTAACTGCGGTATAATGATTTCGGCAAGTCACAATCCTTATTATGATAACGGCATAAAAGTCATAAATGAGAAAGGTGAAAAGCTTGAAGACGCTGTTATTGAAAAAATTGAAGAGTATATAGACAGCGATCCGGACAGTATACCTCTTGCAACAGGTGAAAAAATAGGAAGAACTGTTGACTACAGTGCAGGAAGAAACAGATATGTAGGATTCCTTATCTCACTTTCAACACGTTCTTTTAAAAATATAAAAGTAGGAATAGACTGCTCAAACGGAAGTGCGTCTGCTATTGCCAAAAATGTGTTTGATGCTCTTGGTGCTCAGACTTTTGTTATAAACAATACACCTGACGGAACAAATATCAACAATGGCTGTGGTTCTACCCACCCCCAGCAACTTCAGAAATTTGTAGTTGATAATTCTCTGGATATAGGTTTTGCTTATGACGGCGATGCTGACAGATGTTTTGCAGTAGATGAAAACGGAAGACTTATAGACGGCGATCTTATACTTTACGTATGCGGAAAATATCTCAAGGAAAAAGGTCAGCTTGATAAAAATACAGTTGTTACAACTATCATGTCAAATATCGGTCTTTATAAAGCATTTGACAGTGAAGGAATATCCTATGAAAAAACAGCTGTAGGCGACAAGTATGTTTATGAAAATATGTCCGCAAACGGATATAAACTCGGCGGTGAAGAATCAGGTCATATTATTTTCGGAAAATATGCTTCTACAGGTGACGGTATCCTTACTTCACTTATGATAATGGAAGCAGTTCTCGGTCAGAAATCAACTCTTGCAAAACTTGCTGAACCGGTAAAAATCTATCCTCAGCTTCTTAAAAATGTAAGAGTTACAGATAAAAATGTTACAATGGAAGATGCTGATGTTCTCGAATCAGTGAAGAAGGCCGAGCAGGAACTCGGAAGCAACGGAAGAATACTTGTAAGAGGAAGCGGTACAGAGCCTCTGGTAAGAGTTATGGTTGAAGCAGAGTCGGACGAAGTATGTGAAAAGTATGTAAATTCTGTTATTGAAGTTATAAAGAATAAGGGGTATGCAGTTTCATCATGAAAAGAACTTGTAAACAGTGCGGAAAAGAATTTGTTATTTCCGGTTCGGAAATAAATTTTTATAAGAGTAAAAATTTAAGTATTCCGAAAAGATGCAAGGAGTGCAGAGATTCAAACAAGGGTAAGAATAATAAATCTGATAAAAAATCAGAAAACAATAATATTAAAAATACTAATACAAACATCGGTAAACCTCAGACAGAACCTAAAAACGATACTGCACAGAAAGTTGAACAGATCGTAACAACTGTTTCAGAAAAATCCGGAATAAAACTTCCAAAGTGGCTTATCGGCGGAGCTGTTGCGGTAATAGGTGTTGTCGGAGGAGCTTTAGGTTTATCAGGAATGGGTGACGGTCAAAATGATACTCCGTCACAGTCGGTATCGGTTACCACTGTAGCAGAGCAGACAACTACATATGAAGAAACTAAAGCAGAAGAAACGAAAACAGAAGAAATCACCGAGAAGGAAACTGAAAAAGCAAGCGTTACAGAAGTAACTGAAAAACCGGAAGCTGACTACGATTCTCAGACAGCATACGAATTCAGAAACAGTGACCTTCTCATATCACATTATGAGAAACATGGGATAGGGATGGGATTTGCTTCAGCAGAAGAATATGAAGATGCTGCATCTGATGTTGTAAATTCTGAAGACGCTCTTTACAAAACCGAAAAAGAAGACGGCGATCATGTTTATTACATAGAGGAAACAAATGAAATTGTAGTTGTATCTGTTGATGGTTATATACGAACATACTTCAATCCAGATGATGGCATTGAGTATTTTGAAAGACAGTAAGTAAAGTTTTGTAAAAAACTGAATATTTTTTGATTCTCCGGATATTACTATTAGTATAATAGATATCCGGAGGTTTTTTATGAATAAACAAAAATGTGCGATAATCGGTTGTGGATTTGTCGGCTCATCAATAGCTTTTAATCTTATGAACAGCGGAATGTTTTCTGAAATGGTGCTTATAGATGTATGCAAAGAAAAGGCGCAGGGAGAAGCTATGGACTTAAATCATGGTATTTCTTTTACAAGTCCTATGAAAATATATTCGGGAGATTACAGTGACCTTGCTGACTGTTCTATCGTTATAATAACAGCAGGAGCAAATCAGAAGCCCGATGAAACACGTCTTGACCTTGTAAGTAAAAATATAGCCATATACAAGAAGATAATACCGCAGATAGTAGAGGTAAATAAAGAGTGTATACTTCTGGTAGTATCAAATCCTGTAGACATATTGACATATGCAGCAATAAAGATTTCAGGATTTGACAGTAGCAGAGTGATCGGTTCGGGGACGGTACTCGATACTGCAAGGCTGAAGTATCTTTTAGGAGACCATCTCGGAGTTGACAACAGGTCGGTTCACGCATTTATAATCGGTGAACACGGTGACAGTGAACTTGCAGTATGGAGCAGTGCAAATGTTTCAGGCATAGATCTTGATGATTTCTGCGAGATTTCCAGAAAATGTCATGACAGTACATTCAGAAAACTTTTTGAAGAAGTACGTGACAGTGCTTATAGCGTAATAGAGAAAAAAGGCGCTACTTACTATGCAATAGCAATGGCAGTACGCCGTATAGTAAAAGCAATAATACGTGACGAAAATTCAATAATGCCCGTATCATGCATGCCAAGAGGTCACTATGGTATAGATGATGTATGTATAGGTATCCCGGCAGTAGTCGGAGCAGGCGGAATAAAAGAAATCCTTGACATACGCCTTGACGAGTCCGAAAACAAACAACTTGCAGAGTCGGTTATGAAGTTAAAAAGTGTTATTGCGGATATAGGTTTTTAAAAATATTTTCAGTAAGTAATTTTATGCTATCAAAGTAAATGCAACATTTCTTGTTGTGTTTACTTTGAATGTTATAAAATAGAAAGAGGTAAATCTGTCTATGAATATTAAAGAACTAATTGATAAAATAAAAACTTTACCGGATTGTAAGGTGTATCCGCCAAATGGATTACCAAAGTTAGATAATAAAAAGCACAAGTTACCCGATGATGTTATAGAATTTTATCAACATTGTGGAGGAATTACGTTATTTAATTCAGAAAGTTACATATCAGATATTGTTTCACCTGATAAGTTTATACTTGCAAATCCTGTTATCGTGGGTGAATTGTGTGAAGAAGATATTACATCAGAGTGGTATATTATTGTGAATGATGGAAATGGTGACTATCTGACAATTGATTTATCTGATGAGAGGTCCGGAAGATGTTATGACAGCTACTGGGACAGGCATGGTGTAGTCGGAGAATGTCCTATTATAGCCCGAACATTTACAGAGTTACTGGAAAATCTGGTGTTAAACAAAGGTAAACAATGTTATTGGTTAAGAGATGATTTTATAACTATAGGTGATGCTTATGATGATATTTGAAAATTTTGTGGTACAATTGTTATAAAATCGATAGTGACTGAAATATTTCTTGGAAAATATATAATAATAACCTTACTATTTTATTGACAAAAACGAAAATATATTATATAATAAATAAAATTTGTTTTGAGTGTATTTTTATGCTTTGTTATCGGTTCGTAAAAACTGATTATCGGTTCATAAAATCAGCGAGAAAACAAGACAGGCAATACACAAAAAAATAAAGGAAATATATAAGAAACAACAGGAGATGAATAGGGAATGTCAGATTACACCAGAAGATTACCGGTTTATTTATTACTTGATACATCAGGTTCGATGAACGGAGAACCGATAGAAGCTGTGCGACAGGGTGTAAAAGCTTTGCTTATGGAACTCAGAAGTGATCCGCAGGCATTGGAAACAGCATATTTATCGGTTATAACATTTGACAGTATTGCAAGACAGGTTTGTCCTCTTACAGAACTTATGGAGTTTGAAGAACCGGAACTTGAAGCAAGTGGTATAACTTCACTTGGAGCGGCTTTAAGACTTCTTGCCGAATGTATCGAAGATGAAGTAAGAAAGACAGGTCCGAATCAGAAAGGCGACTGGAAACCGCTTGTTTTCATTCTTACAGATGGTACACCAACTGATGAATGGGAATCGGCTGTCAAAGAACTTAAAGCAGCAAAGCCTGCAAATATTATAGCTTGTGCGGCTGGAGCTCAGGCGGATACATCAGTTTTAAAGAAAATAACAGACAATGTACTTATGATGAACAGTCTTTCAGCAGGAGATCTGGCACAGTTCTTTGCATGGGTGTCAGGTTCGATAAAAATGTCTTCGGGCAGTGTGGACGCATTACCGGGACAGCCTATAGAATTGCCACCGCCACCACAGGGATTTGTTATAGTTCCGTAAGTTTATAAGTGGGTGAGCATAAGATGAATAAGGAAGACGGTAAGGTTTTATCAGGTGACGAAGTTATAATAGATATTGATTCGTCACAGCTTAAATCTGTTTCTGAAGAGGAGTTAAAAAAATATCTGGAGGGTAAACCCGATATACCTAAAAATGAAAACGACAAACAGGAACTTATGGATAAGTCGGCATTTTTATGGCAGTATAAACCGGTAAATGATGAAGAACCGGAACCTTTTGAAGAGTATATATCTTCTCATTACATAAACGGAGATATCAGAATAACCGGAGCAAGAGTAAGAGGTAAAAAGCATAAGCATGACGGTACAAATTGTGATGACTGGTTTGAATATGATACAGTAGGTGAATGGACTATAGCGGCAGTTTCAGACGGTGCAGGTTCAAAAAAGTTTTCACGTATAGGTGCTATGGTGTCATGTAAGGCAGCTATTGCTCATATGAAAGAAGAACTTGAAAAAGTAGATAATGAAATCGTGCAGAAGCTGTCACTTCCTATATCCGACCCGGAGTTTATGTCAGGTTGCGGTTGCTTTGCATCTATAATTCAGGACGCGGTCATAAAAGCATATGACGCTGTTAAAGATGCTTTTGAAGACAGAAAAACAAAATATGAGTATCTTAAAGTCATTGACAGAGATATGGAATTCAAAGACTTTTCGGGAACTTTGCTTCTTTCGGCTGTAATTCCTGTTATGGTCTCAGAAAAAAAAGAATATTTTGTAGTTGCTTGTCAGATAGGTGACGGAATGATATGTTCTGTTGACAGAAATCAGCCGTTTGACAAAGCGCTCAGATTGCTTGGTGAAGCAGACAGCGGTGCTTATTCTGGAGAAACAGATTTTCTGACGTCCGAGTCAATGAGGAAAAAAGAAAATCTTATGGGAAAGACAAAAATAATGAGAGGTGCTTCTTCAGCTGTTATTCTTATGACAGATGGCGTGGCAGACGATTATTTTCCCAATTCGCCTCAGTTACTCAGACTGGTGCTTGACCTTGAACTCAACGGTGTTCTTAGCAGTCCTGCTACGGATAGATCATGTGAAGAGGAAATACGTTGTAAGATCCCTGAACCTATATGTTATCCGTGGGTAAATGACAATGAAAAAATGATCGCTGTGCAGTATGCATCAAGGATATCAGATTGTACAGGTTGCACGATTGCACAAATGTGGGATGATCCATCACTGATATCAGAATCATCGCTGTGTAACTTTGAAGATGAGCTTCCGGAAAGCGAAGAAGAATTACTTCTCAGATGGCTTGACAATTATGTCGAAAGAGGCTCTTTTGATGACAGAACACTGCTCATTTTAAGTGTTGACGGAAAATGAGGGGTGTAATATGGAGAAAATAGCAAAAGCACTGCTTTCAGACGGCAGTGAGATAGAATATGTTATAACGGATAATCCTCCGAGAGGAGGAATGAAGTATACATACTTCACTCCCGACAAAGCATATGTTGTACAGTTTTTTAACGATCCGGCCAATGCCAATGATCCTAAAATGCAGGATCGAATAAAAGCAATAATAGGCAGATATAATCCGACTATACCGGAAGAAGAGGGCGGAGCAAACGGAAATGATGTTTATACAGCGTCTTACTTTGCAAAACGTTTTTGCTGGCCGGTAGCAATAGTGGTAAAGCCTGAGTTTGGCATTGTAAGTCCGTCATACCCTAAAAATTTCTTTTTTACAGCAAATGCTTCGCAGATTTTGAAACTTGAAGGAAAAGATAAAAAAAGTAACTGGTTTACCGGGAAAAACAGAAAATATCTTAATGCTTCGGAGCTTGGAGATTTCAGAACAACACTACAGATGTGTATTCTGCTTTCAAGATCTTTAAGACGAATGCATCAGGCAGGTCTGGCACATTCCGATCTCTCTTTTAACAATGTACTTACAGATCCGAAGACAGGTACTTGTGTTATCATAGATATCGATTCACTTGTAGTACCGGGACTTTTCCCACCGGAAGTCATCGGAACGAGAGGTTATGTTGCACCTGAAGTACTGCAGACTCTTGGAATGGAAAGAAGTAAACGTAAGTATCCGGGTGTGCAGACTGATCTTCATTCGATGGCTGTTCTTATGTATGAATACATTTTTTTAAGACATCCTATAATAGGTCCGAAAATATATTCAAGAGATGCCGAAGAAGATGATTTTCTTTGTCTTGGTGAATGTGCTACATTTATCGAAGATCCCGATGATACTTCAAATCGTCCGCCTGATCTTAAGGTGACTATCAAAGATCTCGGACCGTATCTTGAAAAATTATTTCTTGATGTTTTCTCAAAGGGGCTTCATTCTCCTGATAAAAGACCTTCTGCAATGGAGTGGGAAAGAGGTCTGGTAAAGACATGGAATATGCTTCATAGTTGTTCAAATCCCAATTGTGAAAAGCGTCATTTCATACTTTACGATATACAAGATCCTGTCTGTCCTTTCTGTAGCAAAAAAATAAAAGATAAGAAAATCTTAAAACTTGTATTTATGGCTCAGAGAAAAGGGTATACAGGAAGGTGGTTTAAAAGTTCTGAACTTATTGCTGAAAACAATACACCACTATGTATGTGGAATCTTTATTCCAATATATTTCCCGATGAAAAGGCTCATGACAGGGAAGTAAAAGCGTATATAAAACAAAAAGATGACAAATATTATCTTGTAAACTTAAAACTTGATAATTTATTGTCACCCGATGGAAATACAGTGCCTAAGGGTTATGCTTTTGAACTTTCAGAAGGTATGGCTTTCAGGCTTGTAAGTGACGACAACAGTTTGCTTTTAAAAGTGGAACTGTTTGAAAATATATAAAATTCTTTACGCAAAGGAGCAAATAATGGAAAATTCAAATGAAAAGAAATTCGGCTTGACCACTCAGCAAGTCGAAGAGTCCAGAGCCAAGAACGGTTCTAACAAGCTGAGTGAAGTTGAGGGAGAAACTTTCTGGGACAAGCTTAAAGGTAACTTTGGCGATCCTATGATCAAGATTCTCTGTGTTGCATTGCTCGTAAACGTACTTATTTTTGTACTCGGTGCAACAGGTGTTCTTAAGGATGTTGACGTAGAATGGTATGAACCGGTTGGTATCGCAATAGCTATTGCGCTTGCAACACTCGTTTCAACATTTTCAGAGTTCAGAAATGAAAATGCATTCCAGAAACTTCAGGAAGAAGCTTCAAAGATCACATGTAAGATTTACAGAGATTCAGCTATCAAGGAAATTCCGATCGATGATATAGTTGTAGGCGACTGTATTCTTCTCCAGTCAGGTGACAAGATTCCTGCTGACGGTGTTATCGTTGATGGTGAAATCAAAGTTGACCAGTCTGTTCTTAACGGTGAATCAAAGGAAGCAAAGAAAATCGTTGTTCCTGAAAATTATTCAGACGAAGGCGAAGCAATGGACTTCCTTAATCCTTACAAGGTATTCAGAGGTTCTGTAGTATGTTCAGGTAACTCAGTAATGAAAGTTACTGTAGTAGGTGACAAGTCTGTTTATGGTCAGATCGCTAAGGAACTCCAGCAGGACGACGATCGTGAAAGCCCACTTAAAGTAAAGCTTTCAAACCTTGCAGGCGGTATCAGTAAGTTTGGTTATATCGGCGGTGTGGCTATTGCGGTTGCATTTATGATAAGACAGATCCTTTCAATAGACGGTGGCGCAAGTGCTTACTTTGCACAGGGAATTGCTCCGATACTTGCTGACTTCCTTGATGCTATTATTCTTGCAGTTATCATCATCGTTATGGCAGTTCCGGAAGGTCTTCCGCTTATGATCGCTCTTGTTTCAGCTATGAACATGGGTAAGATGCTCAAGGATAACGTTCTTGTAAGAAAGATAAACGGTATTGAAACAGCCGGAAGTCTTAATATCCTCTTCAGTGATAAGACAGGTACTATCACAAAGGGTAAACTTGAAGTAGTTACATTTATAGACGGTGCTCTTAATGAATGTTCAAAGGCAGAAGAAGTTAAGGGCGGTCTTTCAAAGATAATGTCAGTTGCTATCCATCACAATACAACATCTATCATCTCAAGAGAAGATGGTAAGGTAAAGGTTGTAGGTGGTAACGCAACAGAAAAGGCAGTTCTCGGATTTGCAGCCGATGTTCTTCCGGAAGGTGTAAAGGTAGAAAAGATCACTTCTATTCCTTTCAACAGTACAAACAAATATTCTGCTACACAGGTTAAGGGTGACTTTAACTATACTCTTATCAAGGGCGCTCCTGAAAAGATGCTCTCAAGATGTAAATATTACTTTGATGAAAACGGCAATAAGTGTGAACTTACAAATGCGAAAGCTCTTGATGACAAGATAAATGAACTTGCAAACAGAGCTATCCGTGTACTTGCACTTGCAGTAGCTGATGAAGATCTCGGTGAAGAATCACTTCCTGACGGCGAATGGACACTTATCGGTCTCCTCGGTATCCGTGACGAAGTACGTCCTGAATCTGTTACAGCTATCCATGAAGTACACCAGGCAGGCGTACAGGTTGTAATGATCACAGGTGACCGTAAAGAAACAGCGGTTGCTATCGCAAAAGAAGCAAATCTCCTTACAGCAGATACAGATGTTGTTCTTACATCTGATGAACTTCAGAAAATGTCTGATGACGAAATAAAGAAGATCCTTCCGAATATCAGAGTTATTGCCCGTGCTCTTCCTACAGACAAGAGCCGTCTTGTAAGACTTGCACAGGAACTTGAACTCGTTGTAGGTATGACAGGTGACGGTGTTAATGACTCACCTGCACTCAAGAAAGCAGACGTTGGTTTTGCTATGGGTGGCGGTACAGAAGTTGCTAAGGAAGCTAGTGACATCGTTATTCTCGATGATAACTTCAACTCAATTGACAAGGCTATCCTTTACGGACGTACAATCTTCAACAGCATAAGAAAGTTTATCGTATTCCAGCTTACAATTAACGTTGCAGCTGTTCTTATCTCATTTATTTCACCACTTCTCGGTATCAATGAACCACTTACAGTTATTCAGATCCTCTGGGTAAACCTCGTAATGGATACTCTTGCAGCTCTTGCGTTCGGTGGAGAACCTGCACTCAAGCGTTTCATGAAGGAAAAACCGAAGAAACGTTCAGAAAGTATCGTAAGCAAAAATATGTGGACAAGTATTATCACAGGAAGTTTGTGGATGGTACTTCTCGGAATAATTCTTCTTATCTTTACTCCTGTACAGAAAATTTTTGTTGACGGAGCTTCAACAGACAAGCTTTTCAGTATGCCTGATTTCAGTGATGATAATTATCTCGTTCTTGGTACAGCATTCTTTGCATTCTTTATCTTCTCAGCAGTATTCAATGCATTCAATGCAAGAACAGATAAGATAAATCTTTTTGAAAACATCAACGGAAACAAGGGATTCTTAAAGATCCTTGCTATTATAGCAGTTATACAGGTAGCTATGACATATCTTGGCGGTTCTATCCTCCGTTGTCATGGCCTTGACGCTGTACAGTGGCTTGTAGTTCTCGGAATGGCTATTTCTATTATTCCGGTAGATCTTTTAAGAAAAGTGATAATGAAAAACAAATAATTAATTAAAATTAAATTTTAACTGAAGGGAAGGTACAAAAATCATGGCAGTAAATTTACAAAAAGGACAGAAGGTAGATCTCACTAAGGGAAATGCCGGTCTGAAGAAGGTAACAGTCGGTCTTGGCTGGGACGAAGCACAGAAAAAGGGGCTTTTTAGCAGAGTGCAGGATATAGACTGTGATGCAGTTGCTCTTGTTCTTGAAGAGGATAAGCTCAAAAGTAAAAATGATGTTATTTTCTATAATAATTTAAGACACAGCTCAGGTTGTGTAATACATCAGGGGGATAATCTCACAGGCGGCGGCGACGGCGATGATGAACAGATCATGGTATATCTGAGCGACCTTCCCCAGCAGTATACAAAGGTCGTTTTTGCAGTTACTATCTATCAGGCATATCAGAGAAATCAGCACTTCGGCATGATAAAAAATGCATTTATCCGAATAGTTGATTCAGATACAAGACAGGAACTTTGCAGATACAATCTGACTGATAACTATGACAATCAGACAGCAATGGTATTTGGTGAGCTTTACAGAAGAAACGGCGAATGGAAGTTCAACGCTGTTGGTGAAGGTACAAGCGACGACGGTGTTTCACAGCTTATAAAGAGATTTTTATAAAATCTTTTTAGGATAATTTCAAATGATATTTCAGGGAGGTATATGACAATGGCAGTAAGTTTATCAAAAGGACAGAGAGTTAGTCTTGACAAGGGAATAGTAAAGGCTCTTGTAGGTCTTGGTTGGGATACCAACAAGTATGACGGCGGTTATGATTTTGACCTCGATGCGGCAGCATTTCTTCTCGGTGACAACGGAAAGGTTACATGTGATGAAGACTTTATCTTCTACAACAATCTTTCAAGCAGAGATGATGCTGTAGTTCATACAGGTGACAATCTCACAGGTGACGGCGACGGTGATGATGAAGTTATCATGATCGACTTCACTAAGATACCAAGCAATGTTTCAAAGATTGCTATAACAGTTACTATTCATGATGCTATCAACAGAAAGCAGAATTTCGGACAGGTTTCAAATGCTTATGTACATGTTGCTAAAATGGCAAGTGATGCTGATACAACCGGCGAAGAAGTTCTGAGATTTGACCTTGTTGAAGATTTCTCTATAGAAACAGCTATTGTTGTTTGTGAGATCTACAAAAACGGAAATGACTGGAAATTCAATGCTGTTGCAGCAGGATACCAGGGTGGACTCGAAGCACTTTGCAGAAGTTTCGGAGTAAATGTCTGATTAATTAATCAAAATAAAAAAGCTGTATCGTTTTCGGTACAGCTTTTTTAATATATCAGAAATTACTCATAAAATTTTTTACGATATCTATAAAATGTTTTGAATTTATATAGATTATAAAACCGATCTGAGCAACACATATAAATGTTCCTATATAAAACATAAGCTTATTTACAAGCCCGTCAGAGTAACAAAGGTTAAATCCTACTCTGACTTTTTTTAACGGATATAACAGTCGTATTTTCTTTTTATTAAGCATATCAATAAGTATATGAGAACACATTGCTACAGCCATATAAGGAGCGGTGACCGGAAATATGATCGCTGTACCTATAGTAATAAGTATCACGCCGGGTACCGAGTGCATAAACGAACGATGCGGACAATGCGCGCCGAATATACATACAGCCAGTATAAACATAAATCCGCCAAGAAGGCGTACAATATTCTTATCACTTTTAAATCTTGCGACTATATCGGTGCCAAGAAAAATATCACCGATAAAAATCAGAATTATACAGACGGTGACTATAGCCAGGACTTTTTTGAAACCTTTTTTGCTTTCCGAGGAGGCGATATCAATGTCACTTATAACAGAACCAACAGAAGAAATGCCAAGACAGAGAAGTAGATTTCTTGGAGTAGCAGGTTGTGTTATAAGCAGAGATGTGGCACAACCTATAGCGAGATGTGTTTTTGCAGTCATTATTTTAAGAATCCTTTCATTAATTTTGATATAATATAATTATACAATTTTTTTGTTTAAAAATCAATAAAATATAACTAATGGGTAAGAAAAAGAAGATAACATGTTACTATTCAGCCCCACCTCTAATAAAAATCAAAAAGTTTTCAACAAGAAATAAAAGTTTTCAATAAAATAAGTTGAAAAATTTTTATGCTAAGATACAATAGAAAACTCTTATCAAAAATGGTA
>SVNW01000023.1 GCA_015066745.1 Ruminococcus sp.
GAACTGTTTTCTTTGTCTTTTGAACAACCTGAAAAAGAAAACAACAGAAACTGTACGGCGGTTAAGAGTGCTATTATTTTTTTCATTTTAAATCTCTCCTTAAAAAATCAAAAGCCATCAGAATCGATTTTCTGATCCTGATGGCTGAATTTATCTTGGTCTGACTTTCATGATTATAAACGTTATAAGCGTCCAGATCACATGATAGAATATCAGCATCAAAGGTGTGACCTGATTTGTTATTCCAAGTAACATAAACAGGATAACAATAAACATTCCTATTATTGCAGATACGCTCTGAAGTACCACACCGGTTATAACGCTTTGATAAATATGTTTTATATTTGCCAGCGCTTTTGCCACTGATGAAAGTTTTCCGTTACATATAACAGATGAACTTGTGCGTGGAACAGGAGCAGTCATAATTGTACAATAGTCATGAAGTTCTGCCGGAATAATTTTAATCATATTTTCCGGAATATCAAAAAGTTTTGAAATTCTGTGAACTGTAGCAACAGAATCAATGCTTTTTATTATAAGTGATGTTCCGTTATCAGTTATATCTCTGAGATTTTCGGCAATCTCCGGATCAGCTTTTATTTTTACAACAAACATGGCAGCAAGATTTCCTGAGATGGAAAGATACATAGCCATTTTACCTTTTCCTATGAGATCTTTTTCTTTTGATTTCGGAGGCATACCTTCTATGTTGTGGTTTATCATGAGTTGTCGGTTTCCGAATAATGCGCGCTTGTTATTGATCCAGCCACATAGTCCCATCGAATCTTCCAGAGAATAATTTTCAACTTTTTCAAGAAGTGAATGATCTCCGTCTATTATCCTCTCAAACATTTCGGTAAATATACTTCCTGCGTGATATACAAGACTGGCTGCGGCAACAATAGCCGTGTCAATTTTGTTATCTGAAAAGATTTTTATCGCACATAGTTTTATAGAATGTTTCGGGAAAAGATCGGCTGCATTGAGCAAAAGTGCATTTGTATCATAAAAATCATCAACACTCTGATATCCAAGTATAATGCTTTCGTTGTCCTCTACTTCGGCTGCGGCATTGGCAAGCGGAAGATTTACGATTATAGGTATTCCAAAACAGTTGAAAGCAGAGATAAACAGTGCAAATGTTGAAGTGACAAATGAAATATTCAGAGTATCAATATTCTTGTGGCAGGCAAGTACAGCCAGAAGTGTGAGAACTGCCGATATCACAACAGCCGGTACGATGAACTTATTGCACAACTTATCTGAAATATCTGAAGAATAAGTATATTTCAGAAAATCAGCGGCAAAGTTTGTTTTCTTCACTGCTGTAAGGATAGGATAATCACCTGTTGTTCCTTTGGTAAGCTGTTCAGCTTTTGATTCATCATCGACATATATCATTGCATGCTTTTCATTTGCGGAAATTATCATATCAAAATTATTTATCGCTCTGTTTACGATAAGATGTTTGCCTATTGTATTTGCAAGAAAACCTGCAATAGCTACAGGAGTGAAGATATGTATAAATCCGTTTTTGATAAGTTCAGGACTTTCTGTTGATATAGCTGCGGCTATTGTACACATACTCATTGATACAGCAACGAGACTGTCACAGTCTGCTCTTTTTCTGAAAAGATTTTTAAGACCGCTTGTTATTACGGGAAATGAGGTGAAAAGAACAGCAGCTGATATCAAAAACATCGCAAAACTGTATGCATGAGGTGAATTTGACGGACTTATGAACTCAGGCATAGGTAGTTTATAAGATGCAGCAGCTGAAAAATAAATGCTGATAATTAAGGCAACTACCTGAAATCCCAGTTTTACCGAAAGATTGGTTTTCAGATCATACAGGTCATCAAGTATGAGAGATGCATCTTTCGGAGAATTATAGTCATCAAGATTGTTTTGTACAGAGTTGCTGAAGTCGTTGTTTATGTCATTTATAAATTCACCGATTTTTGATTTTTTCTTTTTCTCTGTCTGAGGTGCGGGTTCATTTATCGCAACATCTATTGAGAAATAATCAACTTCGGGAATGGATTTTACGTTTATTTGTGATTTTTTTTCGGTAATGGTTTTCTTTCCGAAAAGGTCGTTTTTGATTTTATTAAATTTTTCTGAAAAATCAAAATTGATTTCATCTTTTAAAATTTCATTATTGTTTTCTGTGGAAGATAAAGCGGTATCAAGACGTTTTTTTTCTGATTTTATATTTTGCAGATTAAAAAACTCTTTCTTTTTTGCTATCTTCGGATTGTCGATTTGTTTTTTTACATATCTTATATTGTTTTCAGGATTTTTAAGTATTTTGTTTGGCTTGTCCTGTATACGGGTAGCGCTTCTGTATGAGAAATCCGTACCTGATTTTGAAAGGGAAAAATCTTCAGCATTTTCAGATTTTGTTTTAGTGATCCTAGCAGGTAGTGACTCATCTGTGTCATAATCTTCCTCGCTATTATCTTCATCAGGTATAATTGATTTGTTTTTCGGAATTTTGAAAATATTTGCTTTTTGATTTATTTTCTTTTCGCCTTCATCTTCATCAGTTTGGATGACAGATGCTTTTGGAGTTTCGTCCTCAACCGAAATATCTATATTATCTTGAATTTCTTCGGGTTCAGAGTCTACAGGAGCGTTATTGTCAACAGAATACTCGTTCAATATATCGTCAATGGAATACGTATTCTTAGGTGTAGATGCCATGACTCCTCCTTATTTGTTTCTTTGTCTTACCGCTTCATACATAAATATGCCTGCGGCAACTGAAGCGTTAAGAGAATTTACGTGTCCTGCCATAGGAAGACTTACCAGAAAATCACACTTTTCCTTTACCAGTTTTCCCATTCCATATCCCTCAGACCCTATTACAAATGCTATACCGCCTCTGAGATCAGTAGTGGTATAGTCCGCCCCCGAAGCGTCTGTCCCGTATATCCATATGTTCTGTGATTTAAGATATTCCATAGAAGAAACAAGATTTGGCACACGAGCAACCGGTATCCAGCTTGCTGCACCTGCTGAAGTTTTGTAAACAGTAGGTGTGAGTGTGGCGCTTCTTCTTTTAGGAATTATTATGCCGTCAGCACCGGCAGCTTCCGCAGTTCTTATTATTGCCCCAAGATTGTGAGGATCTTCTATCTCATCGCAGATTATGATAAAAGGATCTCTGCCTTTTTTTCTTGCGTTTTCAAGTATATCCTCAACTGTGGAGTATTCTGCACAAGCGCATGCGGCAACAACACCCTGATGTGCTACAGAACCACACATCTGATGAAGTTTTTTGTCATCGACATTTTTTACTACAATGCCGTTTTCTTTTGCCATAGATGAAATTTTACTGAAAAGAGAACCGCTTCCCGATATGTATATACTGTTTATCGGTTGTCCTGACTTCAATGCTTCCATCACAGGATTTTTTCCGAATATGATATTGTCATCTTCGGTGTTATTGTTGTTCTGATAATTTTTTTTATCATTCATTTTAAAATTGATTCCCACTTTTAAAAAAATTTTTTTGTTTTTCTGATATACCACATAATAATTTTAATTATATCATTTTGTGGCGTAAAAAACAATGGTTTTGATGATAAAAAATTAAAAATCTGAAATTATTTTATTGGCAAAAATGTTTATGACTGTAAATACGTCGTTTATAGCTGATCACAGATATTTTTTATCTGCACATAAGTCCGACTATTATTGTAGAGAGTATAACGCAGAAAACAGCACTTGTAACGGCAAAGCGTTTTATTCTGAGAAATTTTTGTTCGTTGTGATCATATACAGGAAGATTTTCGTTCAAATAATACTTTGCTTCTTTCATAAGATGTTTTTGCGGAAGTGTGAGCATTTTGGGACGAACATAGAGTATCGCCTTTTCAAAATACATATTTCCTGTATCGTTTACTTCTATAACCTTTTTGTTTACACCTTTTAACATAAATGTCACCTCTGAAAAAATGTTTTACGAACAGATTATTGACATATGGCATAAATTTATTCAGATTTTCATAATATATTTTTGAACAGTTACGGTTGAAAAGTCTGTTGAAATGTTGAATAAATCTGATTCAAATGTTGATAAGTTATCAAATGAATGTTGAAAACTATGTTGAAACGGTGGAAAATTCAATGTTGTTAAAATGTTAGTAATGTTTAATGTTTATTTTTTCCTTGTAGATTGATGTTGAAAATTTTATATGGTATAATAAAAAATAATGATCATACATTATATGTACAGAAAGGAACAGATTTATGAAGTATGAAGCGATACAGGGAGATATAGTGCTTTATCAGGAGGATTTTGACCTGGCACAGACTCTTGACTGCGGACAGGCATTCAGATGGAAATGTGATGAAAACGGTATCTGGAGCGGTTACTATCTTGAAAGATATCTTGAACTATATCATAAAAAAGAAAATGTTATAGTTTTTAAAAATACAAATGAGGAAGATTTTCTGAATATATGGTCTGTTTATTTTGATCTGGACACTGATTATTCCGTGCTGAAAAAAAGGTTTTCTGAAGATGACATATTAAAAAATGCATGTGATTTTGCAGGCGGGATAAGACTTTTAAGACAGGACTCATGGGAAGCATTGTGTTCTTTTATAATATCACAGAATAACAATATACCGAGAATAAAAGGTATAATATCAAGAATGTGTGAAAAATACGATGGATTTCCGTCTCCTGAGGCACTGGCTAAAGAAACACCAGAAAGCCTTGCTTTTTTACGTGCAGGATTTCGGGCAGGATATATAATAGATGCTGTACAAAAAGTTTTATCAGGTGAAACTGACCTTGACAGCATAAGAAAAATGCCGTATGAGGAAGCTAAAAAACAACTTATGAAAATAAAGGGTGTAGGTCCGAAAGTTGCAGATTGTGTACTGCTTTTTGGAATGTATCGGACAGAAGCTTTTCCGGTCGATGTATGGATAAAGAAAGTTATGGCGAACTTTTATCCTGACGGAATGCCTGAATGTACAGAAGGTTATGAGGGTATAGCACAACAGTATCTGTTCCATTATGCAAGAAACAACAGTCATTTACTTGAAAAATAATTTTTTACTTAATTTAACTTTCAAATTCATGAACATCTTACTTAAATATTTTTTAATATTTAAGTAAGATGTTTTTTTGCGCACCTGATACATTTATTGACGTAATAGTATAAAACATACTTGATTTGATAAAATTCTATGGTTAATATGAACTATAATTTTAATTATAAACAGTCAGAGTAAACAATTTTATTTTTTTAAACGGTTTATATTATACAAACAGTTGACAAGTTAATAAAATCAAATTATAATTAATATAGTAATTAATTGTACTTAACAAAACTGAAATTTAAGAAGATTGAAAAGGTGAATGGTTATGAAAATTAAGAAAATCGTATCTATGCTTTTTGCATTGACAATGGTAACAGGTTGTATGGCATCATTTACAAGTTGTGGTGGCGATGAGGAAAAAACAGGTTCTTCTTCAACAGCAAGCAATAATTCATCAAATGCGGATGAGTCCAAAGATGATGGCAACAGTGAAGAAAAAACCGACGGTAATGATTTTGGCGGTGCTACTCTCAAAGTTCTTACACACAGAACAGACAGAATAGAAGACGGCTCACTTAAAGAAGTGACAAAAGAATTTGAAGAAAAGTACAACTGTAAGGTAGAGTATCAGGGATTTACAGATTACGCAAGTGATGTTTCCACAATGATGAGTACCGATGACTACGGCGACGTACTTATGATTCCCGATACAGTAAAGGTAAAAGACCTTGGTACATATTTTGAACCGCTCGGTACATATGAAGAAATGGACGCAAAGTACAACTGGGCAAATCAGAAAATGTACGATGACACAGTATACGGTGTTGCCATCGGTGGTTCTATAGCAGGCGGACTTTGCTACAACAAGGCTACATGGGAAGAAGCAGGGATCACTACTCTTCCTAAGACAGAAGAAGAATTTATAGAATGTCTTGAAAAAATCAGAGACAATACAGATGCTATTCCTTACTATACAAATTTCAAAGACACATGGGCTCTTGCACAGTGGACCAGTCTTGTAAATTCTGCATCTGGTAACTCCAACTATACAAATGAACTTCTCGCAGAAAAGAAAGATGTATTTGCAGAGGATTCGGCTCATTACAAAGTATTCAAACTGATGTATGATGTATTTTCAGATCCTACACTTATAGAAGTTGACCCTAATACTACTGACTGGGAAGGTTCAAAGGCTGCTATAGGCAGTGGCACTATCGCTACAATGTGTATGGGTTCATGGGCTGTTACACAGTTCCAGGAAGTAGCAGAAACAAATGGTGATGACCCTGCAAATATAGGATATATGCCATGCCCTATTTCAGTAAACGGTGTTCAGTACGCAGAAAGTGCTCCTGACTACAATATGGGTATAAATATTCATTCAGAGCAGAAGGATCTTGGTAAACTTTATATTGAATGGTACGTTGAAGATTCAAATATAGCTTACAATGAAGGTTATGTTCAGACAGTAAAGGGCAGTGAGATGCCTGAATACCTTGAAGCTTTTGAAAATGTAGAACTTTTTGTATCTGATGCTGCTCCTGAAGATCTGGTAGGTGTATGGGATCAGATAGACCAGGAATCAGAAGTAGGTTTCTATCTCCAGGATTCTGCAAACTTCAAGGTAAGACTCTGCGAAGCTGCATTCAGAGGCGAGGGAGATGAAGGATTCAAGAAGATCGCTGATGAAATAAATAAAAAATGGAATGCAACAAGAGATTCAGTTTTAGGATAATATAGCAATATACAAGCAAGAAAAAGGGGAGAGGTTTTCGTATCCTCTCCTTTTTTGAGCAAAATTAGCGATCATTTATTTCAAAGGGAGGATTTGTATGGACGATTTACTTACTGTATCAGGAAAAAAGAGTAAAAAAACCGCAAAACAGTGGATACAGAGTTATGACGGACAGAAAGCAATAACAAGTATAGTGTTTTTACTTATACCGGTAGCACTTCTTATTCTGTTTACATTTGTACCGGCTGCAAATATGGTAGTATACAGTTTTCAGAAACGTTCACAGCTGGGAACTGATATAGAATGGGTCGGACTTGATAACTACAAAACTATTTTTTCTGACAGCAGTTATCTGATGACGTTTAAAAACAGTATATACTACCTGATAGGTTCTTTTATTCAGCAGGCGCTTGCATTGCTGGTTGCGTCGGTTTTGTGCTCAAGATTAAGATGTAAAAACTTTTTTAAAGGGGTTTTATTTTTCCCGTATCTTATGAACGGCGTTGCAGTATCGCTTATATTTTTAAACTTTTTCAAAAACGGTGACGGTGTTGTATCACCTCAGGGTACATTAAACAGTATTCTTTCAGTATTTGGTGTTGAACCGTATACATGGCTCGGTGCTGAAACTGCAAATTTCTGTCTTGTATTTGTTTCTCTCTGGAGATATATCGGTTTTGATATTCTTATGTATATAGGTGCTATTCAGTCTATAAATACAGATGTTTACGAGGCGGCAGAACTTGATGGTGCAAATTCGTGGCAGAGATTCAGATATATAGTATTTCCAAGCATAAAATCAATAATAGCACTTCAGTGTATACTTGCAGTAAATGGTGCAATATCTGTTTTTGAAACTCCGTATATCATAACAGGCGGTAAAAACGGAACAACAACTTTTGTAATAAAGACAATAGAAACAGCATTTACTTACGACAAAATAGGTCTTGCTTCTGCTATGGCGATGGTTCTTTTGTCGATAACCATCGTTGTAACAATAATTCAGAAGACTGTCTTCAAAGAAGAAACATAATATCAGAAAGGAGCAGATTTTTTATGAATGAAAAAGTTACATATAACAACAGCCTGTCGGCTAAGATATGGAATGCGCTTAAATATGCATTTCTGATATTTGGTTGTCTGCTTGTAATATTTCCGCTTGTTGTCGTTCTTCTCGGTTCATTCAAGACACATAAGGAATATCTGACAACTGAAGTTTTTTCACTTCCGGCAAAAATGAACTTTGAAAATTACAAGACGGCATTTGTAAACGGTAAGGTTCTTCTCGGTTTAAAAAATACATTGATAATCATAGTATTTTCATGTATAGGTACTATAGTAACAGGAACAATGACAGCATTTGTTGTACAGCGTTTCAATTCTATTCTGACAAGAGCAGTAAAAAATGCTTTCCTTGTCGCTATGCTTTTGCCGAGTATCTCAATGCAGGTAACTGTTTTTCAGATA
Organism: Ruminococcus sp.; assembly: GCA_015066745.1. Classification (GTDB taxonomy): domain Bacteria; phylum Bacillota; class Clostridia; order Oscillospirales; family Ruminococcaceae; genus HUN007. The sequence goes on from SVNW01000023.1 coordinate 8,264, forward strand.
ATAAACAAGTTAAATCTCTATGATACAATGATGTCAAATATTATATTGTATGTTGGTACAGACATAGTTTCTATCTACATATTTATGCAGTATTTAAGTCAGATATCGGTATCTCTTGATGAAAGTGCGATAGTGGACGGTGCTTCATATATAAAGATTTATTTTCAGATAATTCTTCCTTTGTTAAGACCGGCTATAGCAACTGTTCTTATCATAAAATTTGTTGGTATATACAATAACTTCTATACACCTCAGCTCTATATGCCAAGCGAAGAACTCGGCGTAGTTTCTACAGCACTTTACAGATTTATAGGTCCGTACGGAGCAAAGTGGGAGATCATATTTGCAGGGATCATAGTTTGTATAATTCCGACTCTGACGATCTTTTTAACACTTCAGAAATATATCTACAGCGGTATGGTTTCAGGTGCGGTAAAAGAATAATATATAGAAAAACAGCTTCGCATCTTTGAAGCTGTTTTTTTGTGGAATTTTGAAAATAACACTGAAACTTGACAAAAATAATATAATAATGTATTATATAAAATAGGTTATTGTATAAAATAGATAGTTTAGTCTGTTAGTTATGGAAGGAAGTTTTATGAAAGACGAAATGCTTTGTGAAGAAAATAAGGTACATGACAATATTGTTGAGAAGGTATCAGGGGAGTTGCCAAAAGAGGAGATAGTTTCTGACCTTGCAGAACTTTTCAAAATATTTGGTGACAGAACGAGATTGAAGATATTATTTGTTCTTTTGAAAGAAGAAATGTGTGTGTGTGATATAGCTCATATACTCGGAATGCAGCAATCAGCTATTTCTCATCAGCTTCGTGTACTTAAACAATCCCGTCTTGTAAAGTTTCGTAAAGAAGGAAAGACTGTATTTTATTCGCTTGCCGATGCACATGTAAAGACTGTTCTTAGTCAGGGTATGGAGCATATTACTGAATAGTTAATATAACTGTAATAATTTTTGTGAAAAATAGCTATATGGTTTGAATCAAAATATTGCAGTTTATGAATTGACCGTTATAAAAGTAATTTGTTATACTATATATAGGTTATATTAAAAAGGATAGAAATTCATTGCAAAGTTAAGCATGGTTAAGTAAGATAATAAATAAAACATATTTTATTTATTATAATGATAGGTGGAAAGGAATGTTGTATGATGAAAATTAAGAAGATATTGATAATGCTTGCTGCTATTTCTATGACAGCCGCTTTTGCATCATGCGGTAAAGAAAAGGAATCAAGTAGCGTAGATAATCTGGATTCGGCTACACGTGAAGAACTTGCTCTGATTGCTGCACAGGACTCAAGGCTTACAGGTGAACTTGAGAACAAGACAGTAAAATGGATGGCTAACTGGGGTTTTAGCACGGAGAGTCATAGTGAGCTTGTTGTATTTCAGGAGAGATACGGCGGAAAAGTTGAAGAAACTATAGTTCCGTGGGAATCTCGTTATGAAAAACTCGCAACATCTATAAACGGAGATGAAGGTATAGACTTCTTCCCGGCAGGTGATGCAGATGCTTTTCCTAAGGGAGCTATAAAAAATATGTTCGTTCCTGTTGATGAATATATTGATTTTGATTCTGACCTCTGGAAAGACGTTAAGAAATTCAATGATATGATGCAGTGGGACGGAAGTCATTACATAATATGTACAGACCTTAACGGTGACAATACCGCTGTTATTTATAATAAAGATACTATCGAAGAATACGGACTTGATGACCCTGCAGAACTTTTTGAAAAAGGTGAATGGACATGGGATACATTCAAGAGTATTCTTGATGAATTCGTTGATCCGGAAAACGGTCTTTATGGTATAGACGGTTACTGGACAGAAGCAGCTCTTTCGGTAACTACAGGTGTACCATATATAGGAATCAAGGGCGGTAAACTTGTAAATAACCTCAGAGACCCTGCTCTTGAACGTGTTCAGAACTTCATGGCAGAACTTTATAAAGATGGTTGTGTTATAGATAAAGAACAGTTTGACTGGAACGAGATGCCGTCATTTATCGGTGAAGGAAAAGAACTCTTCTACCCATGCGGTTTATGGGCTCTCTACAAACCAAAGGCTGACTGGAGCAAGACATTCGGAGAAAATGTAGCATTTGTTCCTATGCCTAAGGATCCGGAGTCAGATGTTTATTACATACCATCAACACTTGAAGGCTACATGATGGTATCAGGAGGAAAGAATCCTGAGGGTGTTGCAAAGTTTGCAGACTGTAAGAGAGCTACACTTCTTAATGAAAATCTTCAGAAAATCGGAAATGAGATGCTCGTTGAAGCTCATGGCTGGAATCAGGAAATGCTTGATATGAAGGATAAGATGAAGGAAATGGCTATGGCAAATCCTATTATTGATTCATATACAGGTGTAAGTGCTGATATAGCAAGTACACTTGACAGTGGTGAATACGGAATACGTGCTTCACTTCAGGGTGGTGTATCATGGGCAGAAACTGTTGCAGCATGCTACAGCGTTATGGACGCACTGATAAATGATGCAAACAATGGTATAACCTGATTTTGATCATATTATAATTTTATAAAAATAAAAAAGCTGCACATTGATGTGTAGCTTTTTTATATAAAATTAGTAATGTTATAAATCTTTTTTTATTCCCTGATATGTTCTACGACGTCGCAGTTCTTTATCTATGCCGTTTAGTACAGCTTTCTTGTTTGCAGTCCACAGGGGAGCGATAAGAGTTCTTTTATCGCCGTCACCGGTTACACGTTCTATTATTATATTTTCGTCCATTATTTCTATCTGGTCGCATATGAGAGCTATGTATTCTTCAAGTGTAAGAAGATTAAACGGTAAAGCTTCGTATTCTTTTGCAAGAGCGGTATTTTTTATTATGTGGAGCATATGTATCTTGACACTATGAGGCTTTAGTTTTGAAACTTCTCTTGCAGTCTGCATCATCATTTCGGTACTTTCTCCGGGAAGGCCGTTTATTATGTGTACACAGATATTTATATTTCTTTCTTTTAAAAGTCGGTAGGTATCAAGAAAATCCTGATATGTATGACATCTGTTTATACTGCAGGCGGTTTTATCATGTATGGTCTGGAGTCCGAGTTCGACCGTGAGATATGTGCTTTCAGAGAGTTTTTTCAGATAGTCTGCAATTTCTGTATCTACGCAGTCGGCTCTTGTAGCTATTGAAATTCCCACTGTATTTTCAAAGGAGAGTGCTTCGCTGTACATCTTTTTAAGAGTTTCAAGTGGTGCATATGTGTTTGAACCGGCTTGAAAATAGGGGATATACAGACATTCTCCCCACTTTTTTTTAAGGATCTCTTTTTGCATATAAAGCTGATTTGTTATACTTATATCGGCGCTCTGAGAAAAGTCGCCACTTAAAGAAGCAGAGCAATATGTACACCCTCCGGTAGATTTTTTGCCGTCACGATTAGGACATGAAAGTCCGGCATTTACAGAAAGCTTTACCACTTTCTGACCAAATCGGTTTTTTAAATAATCATTTTGAGTGAGATAACATTTTCCGCTATTTTTTTTGATAAAAGCAGACATGAAAGCATTCTCCTTTTTGGTTAAAGTGTTATTAATAGTGTTGACATATTGATTTTATTTTTTTTATATGTTATACTTATAATTGAATGTATGGAATATAATATAATATATTTATTATACAACATAACGGTTGTTATATCAATATCATACAGATATTTTCGGGTAAAAAGGAGGAATGAAAATGAATAAGGTTTTGGTTACAGGGGCATGTGGTTTAATTGGAGAACATATATGTTCAGGTCTTTTGGAAAGAGGTAATATAGTAGTCGCTCTTGATTCAAAATCCAGCCAGTATAATGAAAACAAAGAAAATTATAGATTTGAAAAAGCTGATTATGCTGATAAGGCAATATTCGAAAGAATTTTCAGACAGGAAAAAATAGATGCGGTAATTCATGTAGCTTGTACAGTAGATAATGATCTTAGTAATATAGTAACATCAGAAGATGTGAAAAAGTCACAGATGTATGATGACTTTCTTTACTCTATGGCGCTTGAATCAGGTGTAGGTAAATTTATTCTTATAAGTACAAGTCAGGTGTACGAATTCCCGAAATCAAGAGAACCGATTCGTGAAACAGATAAAGTTAAAATAGATTCAAATTATGCTAAGTTAAAATACGATTCAGAAAGAAAACTCGCAACTGTTATAAATGGTAAAACATCAATGATATCGGCAGCTTTAAGAGTTGCTCCTGTGTATACAAATGATTATTCTGAAAATCTTCTCAGTAAAATAATTGATCCTGACACAAAGAGTCTTTTTATATATCACAATGGTGAGTATGGATTTCATTTTTGTTGTCTTCACAATCTTGTTGAATTTATATTGTGTTTTCTTAAAGTGGCAGAAAGTACAAAATATACAGGTATATATAATATTTGCGACGAACATACGATTTCAGTACGTGAAATAATAAAATATGCGCGTGAGAGAAATACATTTGGTCCGGTCCTTCAGAGAAAAGTAAATATGGATTTGCTGAAGAATAAACTTGGAAAGATAACAAACAGAAACGAAGCAAAGACCAATTACAGATATATAGACCTTGAAACGTTTTTTAATAATAATATTCTTGATGGTACTAAAGCGAAAAAAGTATGTAATTTTAAATGGAATATAGATAATACAAAATAAAAAAGTCGGTGTTTTTATGCACCGACTTTTTGGTTTGGTATTATTATTTTTCTTTTTCATATGAAGCACAGCTTATTCCGAGCATAAGCCAGATAAATGGCGCTACAGAAGCGACACTGTTATTTATAAAGCTTATAAATACATAAACTATAACGCATGTAAATGCGGCAAAGTTTGTCCAGATACATTTACCTGATATAAATTTTGCAACCTTTTTTATTGCAACTATCAGAGAATATATAATTGTTGAAATAAACGCAATGCAAAACGGAATACCGAATGTAGCCATGTAAAATATATAATCATTATATGGACGGTCAACGGTCATATCTTTTTTTATATCAAGTTCTTGTATATCATACTGAAAGTTGATATTTACTATTGCTGTTCCTTCAGGTCCAAGACCAAATCCGGGAAAGTCGCTTATAAACACAGAAACTTTATTCCATAAGAAATTATATACTTCTGATATGTTGTATACATTCAATTCCTCTTTGATAAGCATTCCGAAAGCATCTATTCTTTTTGAACCTTCCTGCCAGATTATAGCGCCGTCATAGAGTTTAAAGCCGTTTATGAAAATCATAATAAGACTGCCGACAAAACCTATCAGAAGAAGTGCAAGAGGTGTAACTGAGAACTTTTCTGATTTTTTCTTTTTTGCAACAGCAATAATTATCATGCATATAAGTATAATAGCAGCACTTACAAATCCCATAAGTGTCTGAGTCTTTACAAGTAAAAATGCTGCTGGTAAAACAGCTATCTGGTATATTGCTTTTCTTTTTGAAGATTCATCGAAAATAGCACCGGTGCATGCGATGATCAGACCTACAGAGAGGAAAAATGCGAGGAATATCGGGCTTCCGGTACTTCCGCTTGGAAGTCTGAGATTATTAAGTCCTAACAATGGTATATTGTTGTAAAAATTACTTACACCGATAATCTGAGCCAAAGACCATATTGATTGTAAAAATACGATAAGTATAACAGTATCAAAAACTTTTTTTACAGCTTTTTTATCGGTTATTGAGATACCACCAAGGAAAACAAACATAAAACTCATGTATGTAAGAAAACCTTCGTATCTGCCATAACGGTAACCAAGAAACCACGAATAGTTCGGGATATTTGAAAAAGATTTTAGCGATGATATATACATAAATATAAACATAACAGCGATTGCGATACAAGGAAATATCTGTTTTTTAGTGAGCGTCTGTTTTATAACAGCGATAATAAATATACACGCTCCCAGAAGTCCGGCAACAGCAAGTCCTATAGCAGGAAGTATACGCCAGTCAAATATGAGGCTTCCGAAAAATCCGTTTACATTGTTTTCATTCCATATTCCATCTGATTGAATGCTACCGGGAGTAGAGTATATAGAAGTTGTGTTTATCGCTATTACTTCTGCAATACCACTGAAAACAAAAATAAATAACAATCCTATGGCTAATGCTGTTCCTGCAAATTTGTTGAACTGGTCATGAGTCATATTCAGTATAAAGTTTGATTTTTCGGTGGTATTGAAAATGGTTTTGTGAAACTTCTGCGGTTTCTGAGGAGTTTCTGACATAAGAAATTCAATCCTTTCTTAAAAAAATGCGTACATACAACGATACCCTACTTTTTGCGGTAGGGTATCAGGAAAATTATTTTGCATATTCTATTGAACGGCTCTCTCGAATGAGATGTACCTTTATCTGTCCCGGATAATCCATTTCGTTTTCGATTCTCTTTACAATGTCTCTTGCAACAAGAACCATCTTTTCGTCATTGATAATTTCCGGAGTAACCATGATACGTACTTCACGTCCTGCCTGAACAGCAAAACATTTGTCAACGCCTTCATATGAAGAACATATCTCTTCAAGTTTTTCAAGACGTTTGATGTAGCTTTCATAGTTTTCGCTTCTTGCAGCAGGTCTTGCAGCAGAGATAGCGTCGGCTGCCTGTACTATGCAGGCGATTACTGTTGTAGGTTCAACGTCATTGTGGTGAGCTTCAACAGCGTGAATTACTTCAGCGCTTTCTTTGTATTTCTTACAAACATCAACGCCTATCTGAACATGAGAACCTTCAATTTCAGAAGTAAGCGCTTTACCGATATCATGGAGAAGTCCTGCACGTCTTGCAACATTTGCATCAACTCCAAGTTCGGAAGCGAGTATTCCGGCAAGCTGAGAAACTTCGATAGAATGGTTCAGAACATTCTGACGATAACTTGTACGGAATTTGAGACGACCTATAAGTTTTACAAGTTCATGGTTTATATTGTGAACATTTGTTTCGAGAACGGCACGTTCACCTTCCTGTTTGATCTTGTGTTCAACTTCTCTTCTTGCTTTATCAACCATTTCTTCGATTCTTGTAGGGTGAATACGTCCGTCTGCGATAAGTCTTTCAAGAGCTATTCTTGCAACTTCACGACGTACCTGATCAAAGCATGAAAGAGTGATAGCTTCAGGAGTGTCATCGATAATGAGATCAACACCTGTAAGAGTTTCGAGTGTTCGTATATTTCGACCTTCACGACCTATTATACGACCTTTCATTTCATCGTTCGGGAGTGCGACAACCGATACGGAAGACTCTGAAACCTGTTCAGCTGCACATTTTGCTATAGCCAGAGAAATATAATTTCTTGCTTTTTCTTCACAGCTGTCTTTTACCTGTTGTTCATAAGCTGATATTTTAAGAGCTTTTTCGTGTACAAGTTCTGATTCAAGCTGAGAAATGATATAATCTTTGGCTTGTTCTCTTGTAAATTCTGAAATTTTTTCAAGTATATCGAGCTGATTTTTCTTTATTGTTTCAGCTTCGTTCAGTTTTTCATCAGCAGACTTTATCTTGTTCTGAAGAACTTCTTCTTTACGTTCAAGGTTGTCGTTTTTCTTATCAAGATTTTCTTCTTTTTGCTGAATTCTTCTTTCCTGTCTTGATATTTCACTGCGTCTGTCCTTGATTTCTTTGTCAGCTTCTGATTTTAACTTGTAAATTTCATCTTTTGCTTCAACAAGAGCGGTTTTTTTCTGATTTTCAATTTCGTTTTTTGCATCGTTAATAATCTGATCTGCTCTCTGTTCTGCGGTACCGATTGTTTCGGCTTCCTGGTTTTTTCTGAAAGCAATACCCTTATTAAAGAAAATGTATCCGGAAACAACAGCACCAATTATGAGTGCGAGCAAACAAATTATCGCTACTACGATAGGCGACATGGAAAATATTTTCCTCCCTTCACTGGTAAAATTAGTAATGTTAAACGCATACCCGTGAAACGTTCATAAAATTATTAAATTTTTAAACTTCAAGAAAATAATTCTCCGTGATTATTTATTTGTTAAATTAAATATCGTATATGAGCTAATTATGTAAATTGAGAGATTAAAAAATAATTTATTTATAAAAGTCCTTTTAAAACCGGTAAATGCGTTTTATTTCACGTGTCAGAAGACACTGTTTAATAAGTACAATCAATGTCCTACTTATCAAAAACAATTGCATAAAAAATAAATAAATGCAATACTTCTATTTTATATCTTTTTAGGGCAAATGTCAAGATGCTTATTGCTTTTTTGATGATGTATCTAAAATAAAGTTTTAGGTTTTGTGTCAATAATACAAATATATATAAAATAATTAAAAAAGTTTTTGTGACAGGTGTAAATTTTATTTGATTATACAAAAATTGCGTTGACGTTTTTTTGCTTTTTTAGTATACTAATATATAGTGAATTGTTATGTTAAGAAAGGATTGTATTTTTTTCTTAGGAGGAAGTTTTATGAAGATTTTTAAGAGAGTTATAAGTGCTATACTGTCAGTATCGCTTATAGCGTCATCACAGATGTTTGTAGCTGTTACAGAGGTAAGTGCAGATACAACAGTAAAGATTTCACCTTATAACACATACAAGATAAATGATGGTGAATTTGAAGGCTGGGGTACGTCTTTGTGCTGGTGGGCAAACCGTATAGGTTATTCCGATTCACTCTCAAGTAAAGCTGCAGAGCTTTTTTACGGTGACAGCGGTCTTAGAATGAATATCGCACGTTACAACATAGGTGGCGGTGATGACCCTTCGCATGACCATATTACACGTACTGACTCAAATATGCCGGGTTATACGGTTTATAACAACGGAAAGGCTACTTATGACTGGAGCAAGGACGCCAATCAGAGAAATGTGCTTTTCAAAGCTATAGAGGCTACGGGGGATAATCTTATAGTAGAGATGTTCTCAAATTCTCCGCCGTACTATATGACTCAGAGCGGTTGCAGTACAGGAAATAAAGATGCAAACAAAAATAATCTCAAAGATGATTATTACGATGATTTTGCTGACTATATGGCTGATGTATGTTACCATTTTGAAAATGAATGGGGTGTAGACATACAGAGTGTAGAACCAATGAACGAACCTTATACTGATTACTGGGGAGCATACAGCAAAAAACAGGAAGGCTGTCACTTTGATATAGGAAACAGCGAGTCAAAAATGATTATTGAAATGCAGAAAGCCATGGACGAACGCGGAATGTCCGATGTTCTGATAAGCGGAACAGATGAAACAGGAATAGACGTACAGATAAAGGCTTTTGATGCACTGTCAACAGAAGCCAAAAACGCTATTGACCGTATAGATACGCATACATATGGCGGTTCTAACAGAGCAGGTCTTCAGGAACAGGCACTTACAGCAGGTAAAAATCTCTGGATGAGTGAAGTTGACAGCGGAAGTACAGCAGGAAGCAACGCAGGAGAAATGGGACCTGCACTCTGGCTTGCAAAAAGAATAGTAGATGATTGTAATGGTCTTGGCTGTTCTGCATGGATTCTCTGGCAGGCTATAGACAACCATGTTTCCAAAAACGGATATAACGGTAAAAAAGACAGCGGAATGCCTGATACCTCAAAAGGATTCTGGGGACTTGCAGTAGCAGACCATGATAAAAACGAGATCATACTTACCAAAAAATATTATGCATACGGTCAGTTTTCAAGATATATAAGACCGGGAGCTACGATGCTTAATTCATCAGGTTCTACAGTTGTTGCATATGATGACGAAAAAGATCAGCTTGTGATAGTTGCAGTAAATACATCCGGCTCAGATCAGAAATATAACTTTGATCTGTCATCTTTTGAAAGTACAGGTAACAGCGCTAAGGTAATAAGAACAAGCGGAAATATGAAAAACGGTGAAAACTGGGCTGAACTTCAACCTGCAGGAATAAGCGGAAAGAAACTTAATGTTACACTTATCCCTAACTCAGTAACAACTTTTGTTATAGATAACGTTACTATGTCTGATTCCGGCGAATCACTCAAAGAAATACCTCTGAATGCTTCTATGGTTACAGGTTCAAAGGCATGGGACGATACATCAAATGATTGTACAATGGTTGTAGACGGAAAAAATTCAACTTTCTTTGACGGTGTAGGTGACGGCTGGGTTCAGATTGATCTGGGAAGCTCATACAAGCTTGATGCTATAGCATATGCGCCTCGTGTTGGTTATGAATACAGAGCAGTTGATGCAATGATAGCAGGTTCGGAAGACGGAACAAACTGGACGACACTTCATACAATAGATTCAAAACCGCCGGCAGGTCTTAATTATGTTGATTCTTTTGATAAGAACAAATCATACAGATATATAAAATACTATGTTCCTTCGGGAAAACCGAATAACGGAGTGAACAAAGACAGTGTATACTGCTGTAATATAGCAGAAATAAAACTTTACGGTGCGCCTGCAAACAGTGCTCCTGCTGAAGTTAAGGGTGACATAAACCTTGATGGTGCTGTTACAGTAACAGACCTTGTTAGTATGATGAAGTATATGACAAGTCAGATATCATTTTCAGAACAGCAGGTATCAGTGGCTGACATGAACAAAAATGGCAGAGTTGACATACTTGATCTTGTAAGACTCAAATCATTGCTTATACAGCAGTAAAAAACATTTCCATTTTATTGCCATTGATTTATTAAAAAAAAAGTATTATAATATATTTATATCTGAAATTTAATATTATTAATACTATGACGAGGAAAGTCTTATTGAAACTAAAATTTATCCAGAGAGATCTTACCGTTGGCTGTGAGTGAGATTTAAATTTTTCATTAGGAATACCGTCCTCTGAGTGTGTTTAACAAACACCGGTTGTTCTCCGTTATCTGAACACAAATGAGATACAGAAGATATATCAGGGAGAAAAAATTTTGATTTTGTTGATATATTCTGTAAAACAAGGGTGGAACCGCAATATTATTGCCCCTCGTACAACGTTTATATGTTGTGCGGGGGGATTTTTATTATTGATAAAAATTATTTTATGAAAGGATATGATGTAATGATTAAGCTTACATTAAAAGATGGAAGCATAAGAGAAGTCGAAGCTGGACTTTCAGCTGTTGAAATAATCAAGGGCATAGGTTCAGGACTTCTGAAAGCAGCTTGCTGTATCAAAGTAGACGGTGAGGTAAAGGATATCAGAACCGTGATCAATAACGACTGTGAGTTTGAAGTAATGACTTTTGATACTATCGAGGGTAAGAAAACATTCTGGCATACAGCGTCGCATATTCTCGCTCAGGCTGTAAAGCGTCTGTATCCGTCTGTTAAACTTGCAATCGGTCCTGCTATAGACAATGGTTTTTATTATGATTTTGATATAGAAAAACCATTTTCAGCAGATGAACTTTTAAAGATAGAAGCTGAAATGAAGAAGATAGTTAAAGAAGGCATAAAACTTGAACAGTTTGAGATGTCACCACAGGAAGCTATCGCTTATCTCAAAGAACAGAATGAACCTTACAAGGTAGAGCTCTGTGAAGAACACGCAGAAAACGGAGAACCTATCTCATTCTACAGACAGGGTGAATTTACAGATCTCTGTGCAGGTCCTCATCTTCTCTCTACATCAGGCGTAAAGGCATTCAAGCTTCTTTCATGTACAGGTGCTTACTGGAGAGGTTCAGAGAAAAACAAGATGCTTTCACGTATATATGCAACAGCATATCCTAAGGCTGCTGACCTTGAGGCTGATATAAAACAGCGTGAAGAAGCTAAACTTCGTGACCACAATAAGCTCGGACGTGAACTTGAACTTTTCACAACAGTTGATGTTATCGGTCAGGGACTTCCTGTACTTCTTCCTAAGGGAGCAAGAGTTGTTCAGCTTCTCCAGCGCTGGATCGAAGATGAAGAACAGAAACGCGGTTATCTCCTTACAAAGACACCTCTTATGGCAAAGTCAGATCTCTACAAGATCTCAGGTCACTGGGATCACTATCTTGATGGTATGTTTGTTCTCGGCGATCCTAAGGATGAAACAAAGGAATGTTTTGCTCTTCGTCCTATGACTTGCCCTTTCCAGTATCAGGTATTTCTTAACAGACAGCGTTCATACAGAGATCTTCCTATGCGTCTTGGTGAAACTTCAACTTTGTTCAGAAATGAAGACAGTGGTGAAATGCACGGACTTATTCGTGTACGTCAGTTCACTATTTCAGAAGGACATCTTATTTTAAGACCTGAACAGCTTGAAGAAGAATTCAAGGGCTGTCTTGAACTTGCAAAATATGTTCTTGAAACTGTTGGTATGCTTGAAGACTGTACATTCCGTTTCTCTCAGTGGGATCCTGATAATACAGAAAAGTATATCGGTACTCCTGAACAGTGGGAAGAAGCACAGAGCATCATGGGTAAGATACTTGATGATCTTGGTGTAGAATATACTATCGGTATTGACGAAGCAGCATTCTACGGACCTAAACTCGATATTCAGTACAGAAATGTATACGGCAAGGAAGATACTATCGTTACAATTCAGGTTGACCAGCTTCTTGCAGAGCAGTTTAATATGGAATACGTAGATGTTGACGGTTCAAAACGCAGACCTTATATCATTCACAGAACATCACTCGGCTGTTATGAAAGAACTCTTGCATACCTTATTGAAAAGTATGCAGGCGCATTCCCTCTCTGGCTTGCTCCCGAACAGGTAAAACTTATTCCTATTGCTGACAGACATCTTGACTATACAAACGGTATTTGCGAGAAACTCAGTGCTATGGGTATAAGATGTTCAGTTGATGACAGAGCAGAAAAAGTCGGCTACAAGATAAGACAGGCACAGCTTGAAAAAGTTCCTTATATGCTCGTACTCGGTGATAACGAAGTAAATGACGGAAAAGTTGCTGTACGTTCAAGAAAAGACGGCGACCTCGGTACTATGACATATGATGAGCTTATTGCAAAGCTTCTTAAGGAAATAGCTGAGAAGGCTAGATAATATATTTTTATAAATTTTTACAATAAAAAACCTCGTATCTTACATAAAAAGATGCGAGGTTTTTTATATATGTACTATTTGGGTAATGTTACGCTGAATGTAGCTCCGCCACCTTTTGTATCGAAAACCGAAATTGTTCCATGATGAAGTTTTACAATTTCTTTTGCAATGGAAAGTCCAAGTCCAAAATGTGATTTACTCGTTCGTGATTTATCTGCCCTGTAAAAACGGTCAAAAATTTGTTTTTTTGATGTGTCATCAATGCCGTTTCCGTTGTCTGCAACTTCGATACAATATGATTTTATGGTTTGAATACATCTTATAATTACAGTTCCTCCTTCTTGTGTATAGCTTATGGCGTTGTCAAGAAGTATAGCAACAACTTGTTTTATACGTTCACTGTCTACATTATCAGCAACAATACTATCTTCCGGAAGTTCTATGGAAAGTTTGATGTTCCTTTCTTTTGCAGGAGCCAAAAAGGCTTCATAACATTCGAGTACAAGGGTGTCAAGTTCTGTTCTGCTAAAAGTTGTCTGAAAATTGTGACTGTCACTTCTTGCAAGTGTAAGCAGGTCATTTGTCAGACAAGCGAGTCTTTTGCCTTCTTTTTCTGCTATGGAGGCAAATTCTTTTTGTTGTTTCAGAGAGCCTTTTTCCATTGCTCCGAGGGCTGACAGAATTGTATTGACAGGGTTTCTGATCTCATGTGATGCTGCTGCGATAAATTGTGATTGCTTTTCTTGTGATTCCTTAATTGGCATCAAAAGTTTTTTTGTATATATCCATGAAAATGCAAACAGAACAGCAACGCTTATAATAATTATAATGCCAAATCTCAAATAAAGCATACGTAGTTGTTCTTTTATCATATCGAGAGAGTGTACCACAAATATTTCGCTTATACTGTTTTCACCGGGAATAGTGATAATACTTACATGAAAATTATTTCTGTCAGTCTTATAGAGAAATTCCTGATGTACAGCCTTATAGGGCGATGTAAGTGGTGTGATATTGTTATGATAATAATAACGGATATCTTCGATCAATTTCTGTTCGGACTTGTTTTTAGTGTCATGCATAAATCTGAATGGGATACCGTTGTCATAGATATAAAATAAGTATTCATAATTGATTTGCAGATTTAAAAGCCAATCATAAGATACAGAATTATTTTTTTCAAAGCTCATTGTAAAAGTATTGATATCATTCTGAAAACTCAGAAGTGCATTCTTATATAAGCTTCGATGGCTTGTGTACAGGTAGAAAGCTGACATGATAATCATGATCATAGTTGTGACAGAAGTAAAAAGCATAGTCAGCCTAAGATGTACTTTTTTGAACATAGTCTAGTTCCCGCTTTCTGATTCTAACCGATAACCAATGCCACGGATTGTTTTGATGTTTAATGAGCTTCCTGCGTTTTTTAGCCGTCTGCGGATAAAATATATATAGTTATCAAGATTTCCGTCTTCTATCTCGTAGTCTGCACCCCATATTCTTGAAAGAATTGTACTTCTCTGTAAAGTCTGATTCGGATTTCTCAGAAACAAAAGTAAGAGGTCTCCTTCTTTCTGGGAAAGTGTACAGCTGTCTTTGGTGCTTGTGAGTACATTTGTATCCTGACTGTAAATCACATCACCGATTTTAAGTTGGTTAAGGTTTTCAAGATTTGGCGGACGACGAAGCAGACAGCGGATTCTTGCCATAAGCTCTTCAAACTCAAAAGGTTTTACAATATAATCATCTGCACCGCTGTCAAGTCCGCTGATTTTATCTGAAAGTTCTCCGAGTGCAGTGATCATGATAACAGGGGTCATATTCTGTTTGGTACGCATTTCCTGAAGTATAGTGACACCATCTTTATTCGGAAGCATACGGTCAAGGAGGACGATGTCGTATGCATTCTGATCAAGATAGTAGCCTGCTTCTGCACCGTCAAAGCAAGTATCAACTGCATAACCTTCTTTTTCAAGACAAAACTGCAGAAGATAGCATTGTTTCTTATCATCTTCTATAATTAAAATTCGCAAAAAACTCACCTCACAATTTTTATTATAGCACGAAAATCAGCTTTGCGGAAGATTTAGAGATAAATTAGAGATAATTTTAGAGATTCTTTAGAGATTTATGTGTTATGATAAGAACACATAAAAGAAGGAGGAATATTGCCATGGGTAAGAAAATGATTGCATTAGTGATGGCAGTTATGGTTGTTTTTAATATTACAGGTTGCAGTGGATCAAAAGATGAAGGAAATATTGTATACAAAGGAAGATATGTGGAGGAGGAAATATCTCATAACGGAAATATAAGTGAATTTTATACGGAAAATAATATTCCTGTTTTTTGGGATACATTAAATTTTGAAAAATATACAGAAGACATTGAAAATAATAGATTTACAGTGAGTGATCCTATAAATTATCTCTCTTCTGACTTAAAAAATATTGCGTTAAACAGTATGGCGTCTTCACCTATGGGAGAGTATTTTATTAGTTATTTTGATTATTCAGAGGGATATGATGATATGAAATACGCATTGATTACGGAAGAAGGACAGTTTTCAAAACTTTCATTTGATCATGATTTTTACGATTATGAATACTCATGTGATGGACGTCTATTTGCCCACGGATATGAAACTCAAGGTCATGGTATCTATGAAATTGATGTAAAAAGACAAAAAGTAAATTTGCTTTTTTCTGCTGAAAATCTGGTACAGACATTTGACGTAGTCGAAGATTATGTTATTGCAATAAGCGATAAGGAAATTTTTTTCTATGATTATAAAAATGAAATGGTTATAGAAACTCCAGAGGCAATACAGGATTTTATTAATGAACAGGGAGAAATAGTAAGAGATATTTGTAGTGGAGAGAAAGGGGCTTTTTATATTCTTTCTGATAAAGGTTTATACCGATATGTGATGGGAGGAAATATAGTTGAACAGCTTATAGATGGTTATTCGTGTAAAATGGCTAATCCTGCATACAGAGCCTGTTCAGTAATTTGCAGTACAGATAACGGTTTTTTCGTTTCTTATGATGACAATACAATTATGCATTATCGTTATGACGCTGATGCTGTTAATGAAATTACCTCTACACTTAAAGTGTATAGTCTTAATAATAATGATACTTTATCTCAGATCATTTTGGAGTATAAAATGAAAAATCCGAATGTACGTGTTGATTATGAAGTTGGTATGAGAAAAGGAATTACTTATGATGATGCACTAAAAAATCTGACAACAGCAGTTCTTTCAGGAGATGCTCCGGATGTTCTGTTGCTTGATGGACTTGATATTGAAAGTTATATTGAAAAAAATATGCTCATTGACCTAAGTGAAAATGAAAGCAGTTGGAATCCGGATAATATTTTACTTGATAATGTTGCAAAGTGGAGTCAAAGTGATAAACTATATTCAGTTGCTGCTAAATTTGAATTGTTCGGAATAGTAGGTGACGGTGAAATTCTTGCAAATACAGATAATATAGCAGATATTGCTGACTTTACCGAAAGCGTCAGAAAGGAACAAGGAAAACTATATCCGATTCTGATGGCTGATATGTGGAGGATTTTGGATACAGCTTTAATTGGTGAGAGTGAACGGATTTTTACAGATGATGGAATTAATACAGAATATCTTACCGATTTTTTGAAATCATGCTGTCGGATATGTGAAAATAATGATCTTGGTACTGAAGGAACACTTATTATGAGTTCTAGTTTACCACGAAAATATCTTGGTTTTTTTTCCGATAATGCGTTAATGACGTTGTATGATCCATCTGTTAGTATGACTATTGGTATGGTTAATGGATTTGAGTATGCCTTAAATATAGTGACTTCATTTGATGGTTATGAAAATCCAAATTCAACAGAATTTCGATTTGGTTTAAAAAATGGAAGTACTGCATTTTTACCGGTATGTAATCTTGGCATAATGGCTTCAACAGAGAATAGGGAAGAGGCATTTGATTTTATTGCGTGTGCCGTGTCAGATAATGTTCAAAAGACAGAGCTGGGAGACGGATTTCCGGTAAATCGTAATACACTTGATAATTTCTATGAAAAAAACAAAATTAAATACAATAAAGAAATTTATTTTTCGTATTGGAACACTGATGTTACACAGGAATCGACAGTTTATAGTAAATGGATGGATGAGAGTGAGGTAAGTGAATTTAAAAAATTGCTTGGAAGCCTTGACACACCGATATATATTGATATGATTACAAAGCAGATCATCATTGATACCGGAACAAAATGTATTGAAGGTCATCTTACCCCGGAAGAAGCTGTTGAGGAGATTACAAGACAACTTGACCTGAGAATGAAGGAATAACACAATGAAACATTTTACTTTACATAAACAAAATCTTAAGCATATACCATTTCTTATGCCCGGTCTGGCCGGTGTTTTGATTTTTATTTTGATACCTTTTATTGATTCTGTAAGACGTTCTTTTTGTGCAGCAATTACAGGGGAGTTTATAGGATTTCATAATTTCAGTATAATTTTTGAAAATGAAGCTTTCACACTGGCAGTGAAAAATACAGTATTGTTTACAGTTGTATGTTTACCGTTATTAATAATCATATCATTTTTTATTTCCTATGCTTTATGCAAACTAAAATATATCAGGCTTATTAAATCAATACTCCTGTTTCCGCTTGCAGTACCTACAGCGACACTTGTGTTTGTGTGGTATATCCTTTTTGATGATGCGGGATATATTAACTCTGTTATCATCGGATGTGGTGGTGAAAAAATAAGTTTTCTGCATAGTATGGCAGCATTCTGGGTGCTTACAGGAAGTTATATCTGGAAAAATCTTGGCTATACGGTGCTTTTGTGGCTGACAGGGATAATGAATATTTCTGTATCACTTACAGATGCTGCAAAGGTTGACGGAGCAAATGAACGGCAATGTTTGTTTTGCATTATTCTTCCGAACCTTAAACCTACACTGTATACTATTACGATTATTTCTTTTCTGAATTCATTTAAGGTGTTTCGTGAAGCTTATCTTGTTGCCGGTTCATATCCTCATGACAGTATATATCTCTTACAACATCTGTTCAATAACTGGTTTGTTAATATGGAACTTGATAAAATGGCTGCAGCGGCAGTATGTGTATTTGGGGTGGTTTTTCTTGCTATCGTATTATTGCAGCGTGTGTGGGACAAGGAGAGCTGAATATGAAAAAATTAAGGACAGTTATTTTATATTTTATATTTATGCTGATTTCTTTTGTGACAGTTTATCCTGTAATTCTTGTTATTCTGCTGTCGGTGCAGGATTCAGATGAGCTGGCAGAAATGACTTCTTCGCTGATACAATTTACAGGTGAATATGTGGATATTCATTATATTCCTCAGTATCCTACACTTAGTCATTTTATAGATCTGCTCATTTTTACACCGGAGTTTTATACTGTATTCTGGAATTCACTGTTGATGACTGGAATTATTCTTGTATTTCAGCTTTTGGTGGCAGTACCGTCTGCATGGGCATTTGCTTCTTTTCGTTTTAAAGGTAAGAAACTATTATTCAATATGTACGTTATTTTTATGTTGATGCCTTTTCAGGTGACTATGCTTTCACAGTACATTGTACTTGATAAGATTCAGTTGATGAATACAAGGTGGTCAGTTATACTGCCGGCGATATTCTCAACATTTTCAGTTTTTCTGATTTATCGTGGATTTGCAGATATTCCTCGTGATATTGCAGATTCGGCACGTACAGACGGAGCAAATGAATGGCAGGTTTTGCGGTATATAGGTTTACCGCTTGGTAAGCATGGTATTCTTTCATGTCTGGTACTAAGTTTTCTGGATTACTGGAATATGGTAGAACAGCCACTGGCATTTATCAATGATAAAAGTAAATTTCCTTTATCGCTGTATCTGCCTATGCTGGATATGAGCAATGCTGAACTGATGCTGACATCATCAGTTATAACGCTTGTTCCTGCGGTATTTGTGTTTATAACAGGACAGGATTATCTTGAACAGGGTATTATATCTTCTTCACTAAAGGAGTAGAAACATGGATAAGAAACAAATTACACTAAAAACCAAAGCATTAAGATATTTTCTGAAATTTCTTGCAGTAATGCTGATATTGACTTTTGTTTCAAGAGCAATTTATTCGTATTATTTACCAAGAGTTTCTGTTACAAATATGAAAAATACAAATCTGAATTATATGATAAAAACAACCGGTACGGTTCATACAGACAGGGAAATTCCTTTGTACGCAGTTCCTGAACTGAGAGTAGCTGAAGTTTGTGTAAGAGATGGAGATACGGTCAATATAGGAGATGTTCTTTTAAAATATGATACTGTTTATCTTGAGGAGTATATAGAAAAATTATCAAGGCAAATCGAAATTGATACGTTGACAAGAGCTGATTATTATACTGCACAGGCATGGAACAGTGCAAAGATCCTTACATTTCAGATTGAAGATGAACAAAAGAAACTTGAATATTATCAAAATTTACTTGATTTAGGTGCAGTAATGACAAGTGCTTTAAATGGTAAGATTTGTAGTGTAAATGTGACAGCCGGCAATTTTACCGGAGAAACAGCAGGCTTTATGATTGCAGATTTGTCACAGGAACTGTACTACACAACTGAAATTACAGAAAAAGAGAGTGAAATGCTTTGTGCAGGAGATTTAGTCAATATAAATTTTCGCTGCGGAGAAATTATGCTACAGGATTGTGAAGTACGCTCTGTAAGTAAAACCACTTATGGTGCATATGAGGTTGAAGTACTTCTTGAACCTTGTGAAGTAACTATTGGTGAAATAGGTACGATGTCAGTAAAATTGGTATCAGATGAACGATATGAATGTATTCCGCTTGAGGCAGTTTTTGAAAATAATAATCAGCACTTTGTCTATATTGCAGAGGAATCAGAAGGATTTCTCGGAACAGAGTACCATATTGCCATTCATAATATCTCTATTGTCAGGCAAAATGATAGTTATGCTGCAGTTCTTGATTCAGGTCTGAACAGTAAGGATAAGATAGTTTATACTAATAAAGAGTTGTACGAAGGGCAGGCTGTGAGACTGAAAAGAAAGTAAACCGTACAAAAATTTGCAGTTAATATGGTTTAATGAGCTTGTAGAAATCAAAAAAATTGATTACAAATAAAAAAACCGGAACTACCGATTTAATTTCTGATAGTTCCGGTTATATTTTTATTTCTTATCAAACGGTGGATTTACTTTGCATATAAAATCATCACCTGCATAGTCAACTACAAGTTCGGTGCCGGGTTCAAGGTCGGTTGAAATTATAGTCTTTGCAATAAGTGTTTCGATAGTTCTCTGAATATATCTTTTCAGTGGTCTTGCACCGAATTCAGGGTCGAAACCGTCTTCTATAACGAAGTTTTTAGCGTTGTCGGTAACTGTTATGATGAGCTGTTTGTCCATAAGACGTTTCTGAACATCTGTCAGCATGAGATCAACGATATGGATTATCTGTTCTTTCATGAGCGGTTTGTAGAATACTATTTCATCGAGTCGGTTTAAAAATTCCGGACGGAAACTCTGTTTTAAGAGTTTGTCTACCTGTTGTCTTGCACTTTCGGTTATTTCTCCGTCTTTTATTCCATCGAGAATGAAATGTGAACCGAGATTTGAAGTAAGAATGATGATAGTATTTTTAAAGTCAACTGTACGTCCCTGTGAATCTGTTATATGACCGTCATCGAGCACCTGGAGAAGTGTGTTGAATACATCAGGGTGAGCCTTTTCCACTTCGTCAAAAAGAACAACAGAATAAGGTCTTCTTCTTACAGCTTCCGTAAGCTGTCCGCCTTCTTCGTAACCTACGTATCCGGGAGGCGCTCCTATGAGTCTGCTTACAGCGTGTTTTTCCATATATTCGCTCATGTCTATTCTGACGATGTTGTGTTCGTCATCGAAAAGGCACTGTGCGAGAGCTTTGGCAAGTTCTGTTTTACCTACACCTGTAGGGCCGAGGAAGAGGAACGAACCGAGTGGCTGGTTCGGATTTTGTATACCGGCTCTTGAACGTAAGATAGCTTCAGTAACTTTCTTTACGGCTTCGTCCTGACCGATAACACGTTTGTGGAGAGTAGCTTCCATATTAATAAGTTTTTCACGTTCGCTTTCCATAAGCTTTGCAACAGGAATACCTGTCCATCTGCCGATTATTTTTGCTATTTCTTCTTCGGTTACTTTGTTTCTGAGAAGTGAATTTTCACTTTTGCTTTCTTCGGCTTTTGCTTCTTCTTCGGCTATTTTTTTCTGAAGTTCAGGAAGTCTTCCGTATTTTAATTCGGCAGCTTTGTTAAGGTCATATTCACGTTCTGCTTTTTCTATAAGACCGTTTACTTCTTCAAGTTCTTCACGCAGTTTTTTTACTGCTGTTATAGCATTCTTTTCGTTTTCCCACTGTGCTTTCATAGCATCAAACTTTTCACGCAGATCTGCGAGTTCTTTCTGGATCTCTCTGAGCTGTTCTGCAGAAAGCTTATCTTCTTCTTTTTTGAGAGCAGTTTCTTCTATTTCAAGCCTCATAATATGGCGTGAGATCTCATCAAGCTCTGTTGGCATCGAATCAATTTCGGTTCTTATCATTGCGCAGGCTTCGTCAACAAGGTCTATTGCCTTATCAGGTAAAAATCTGTCTGTGATATATCTGTTAGATAAGACAGCAGCCGAAATAATAGCCTGGTCCTGAATTTTTACACCGTGGAATACTTCGTAGCGTTCTTTGAGACCTCTGAGAATTGAAATAGTATCTTCCACTGTAGGTTCAGCTACATATACCGGCTGAAATCTTCTTTCGAGAGCCTTGTCTTTTTCAATATACATTCTGTATTCATTGAGTGTGGTAGCACCTATACAATCTATTTCGCCTCGTGCAAGCATAGGTTTGAGGAGATTTCCTGCGTCCATTGCACCGTCAGATTTTCCGGCACCTACTATTGTATGGAGTTCGTCAATAAAAAGAATGATTTTTCCGTTTGAGTTTTTTATCTCTGTAAGGACAGCTTTGAATCTTTCTTCAAATTCGCCTCTGTATTTTGCACCTGCTACGAGTGAACCCATATCAAGTGAAAAGATATGTTTGTCTTTTAAGCTTGTCGGAACGTCGCCACGTATTATTCTGAGAGCGAGTCCTTCAGCAATGGCGGTTTTACCTACGCCCGGTTCACCTATTACAACAGGGTTGTTTTTTGTTTTTCTTGAAAGTATGCGTATGATGTTTCTTATTTCATTATCACGTCCGATAACAGGGTCAAGTTTGTTGTTTTTTGCAAGTTCGGTAAGGTCCTGACCGTATTTTACAAGAACGTCATAAGTTTCTTCGGGATTTTGATTTGTCACTTTTGAACTTCCTCTCGTCTGGGCAAGTGCCGTCATAAATGTATTTTTCTCAAAGCCATACTGTTTGAAAAGTCTGGTTATTGCATCATCGGGCATTTCAAAAAAGGCGAGTATGATGTGTTCGACTGAAACAAATTCGTCACCCATCTGTTTTGCCTGATTTTCAGCTTCTATAAGCGCTCTGTCTGCACTCTGGGCAATATATACCGTGTCAGGCTGTCTTCCTGAACCTGATACCTGAGGTATATTTTTTACAAGACCTTCTGCAGAGGCAGTAATCGAAGAAAGATTTATCGACATTTTATTGAGAAGCTGTGGGATAAGACCGTTTTCCTGCTTTAAAAGAGCAAGAAAAATATGGATCTGTTCGATATTCATATTTTGGTTTGATATAGCGATGTTCTGTGCTTCCTGCACTGCCTGAATTGATTTTTGAGTGAACTTTTGTGCATTCATAATTTTAGTCTCCTGTTTTTAGTTTTTTATTTTTAATATATATTATATCATTATGATTTCAAAAGTCAAGGTGAAATACGCATAAATAAAAGAAAAAATTTGAGCTGTAATTTGACACGGAAACCTTAAGTTTCTTTTTTTACCATACAGGCTTTACCGTTAAATGAGATACCGTATTTTATAATTTTCTTAAATCCGTCTTCTATAAGTTCTGCATCATAACGTTTTTCATTGATTTGTAAGAGAGCTTCATCGCATTTTGAAGAAAGGTGCGGAAATCTGTCGGCGACTTTTATTTCAATAATTATTGCCACAAGATGTTTTTTTCTTTCCATGATAAGAATATCAGGTCTGCCGTCACCGCTTTCACGGTTTGACTTTACAGTATAGCCTTTGAAACCTGTAAGCATACCTGTCAGAAATCCATGATAATAGTTTTCTTTGCTGTCGTAGTAACTTATAGTTTCGTCAAGCCAGTCGGAGAGAGTGTCTTCTATTGTTTCGGTATCTTCGTTTAAAAGTGCGTCAAAGAGTTCGTTTCTCGGAGTGGAATTTAACTTTTCTTCAAACCACTGCATGATAGTGCTTCGGTAAATAGTACTGATCTCAATGTTCGGAATAACGCCTTTGAAACAGGTGATATGATGCTCGTTCTTAAAAAAATCGATAGGTTTGAGATATCCTGTGAACAGGAGAAAAGACCATATATAGTCGCTGTTTATTTTTACATTTCTGTATGTTATGTCTTCATATATCGGAGCTGTAACATGACCGCCGTTTATAAGTTCTTCGATTTTGTATTTTATATTTTCGTCACCTTCAAAAATTATCTGGCGAATGATATCATTTGAGCTTGTATTGCTCCAGTATGGTTCGGGTCTGGCTGTATCATTGTTGAGGGCAGACTGCAGATATTTGAGCACGCTCCATGGATTGTAAATCTCTGTACTGCCAAATTTGTAACCGTTATACCATTGTTTTATTTTAGGAAAATATTTTTCCAGATTATAAAATTCAACAGCTTGTTTTACTTCATCTTCGGTAAACCCAAAATACTGAGAGAAGGCATTTTCTGTAATAGGATAAACGTCAAAATTATTAAGCCCTGTAAAAATACTTTCTTTAGAAATACGCAGACAACCTGTAAGTACAGCAAATTCAATAGAATCATTTGTTTTTAAAGCACTTTCAAAAACTGAACGTATAAGATTTACCATTTCATCATAATATCCGTTAAAATATGCACTTTCAAGCGGAACATCATATTCGTCTATGAGAATGATAACTCTTTTTTCGTATGCACTTTCAAGGTGTTGAGAAAGAGTTTTCAGAGAGTTAAGATATTCCGAATCATCTGCAGTTTTCTTACAAAAATCAAGAAACTGTTTTTGCTTTGAAGTAGAAAGTTTTTCATAAACTTTGCTGTGCCTTTCAAATTCGTCTGCTATATTTTGTTTGAAAATTTTGAAAGCATCTTCAAAATTATTTTGCTTCATGCTTTTAAGTGATATAGAGATAACCGGATATTGTCCCATATGACTAAGATATTTATCACCAGCTTTTGATATATTCAAGTTTTTAAAAAGATATGAATTGTCTTCATCGGTGTTTTCAAAAAAATATCTGAGCATACTCATATTAAGTGTTTTTCCGAATCTCCTCGGACGTGTGAAAAGATTTACTTTGCCTGATGAGTCAATTAAATCCTTTATCATGAGTGTTTTGTCAACGTAATAAAAATCTTTGGTTATAATTTCTTTAAAATTTTCATACCCTATAGGAATAGTTTTAAAACCCATTATATCGCCTCGCTTTATAAGTTTTTATCTGTACTATCATAAAAATTTCATATTTCTTTTTTTACCATACAAGCTTTACCGTTAAATGAGATACCGTATTTTATAATTTTCTTAAATCCGTCTTCTATAAGTTCTGCATCATAACGTTTTTCATTGATTTGTAAGAGAGCTTCATCGCATTTTGAAGAAAGGTGCGGAAATCTGTCGGCGACTTTTATTTCAATAATTATTGCCACAAGATGTTTTTTTCTTTCCATGATAAGAATATCAGGTCTGCCGTCACCGCTTTCACGGTTTGACTTTACAGTATAGCCTTTGAAACCTGTAAGCATACCTGTCAGAAATCCATGATAATAGTTTTCTTTGCTGTCGTAGTAACTTATAGTTTCGTCAAGCCAGTCGGAGAGAGTGTCTTCTATTGTTTCGGTATCTTCGTTTAAAAGTGCGTCAAAGAGTTCGTTTCTCGGAGTGGAATTTAACTTTTCTTCAAACCACTGCATGATAGTGCTTCGGTAAATAGTACTGATCTCAATGTTCGGAATAACGCCTTTGAAACAGGTGATATGATGCTCGTTCTTAAAAAAATCGATAGGTTTGAGATATCCTGTGAACAGGAGAAAAGACCATATATAGTCGCTGTTTATTTTTACATTTCTGTATGTTATGTCTTCATATATCGGAGCTGTAACATGACCGCCGTTTATAAGTTCTTCGATTTTGTATTTTATATTTTCGTCACCTTCAAAAATTATCTGGCGAATGATATCATTTGAGCTTGTATTGCTCCAGTATGGTTCGGGTCTGGCTGTATCATTGTTGAGGGCAGACTGCAGATATTTGAGCACGCTCCATGGATTGTAAATCTCTGTACTGCCAAATTTGTAACCGTTATACCATTGTTTTATTTTAGGAAAATATTTTTCCAGATTATAAAATTCAACAGCTTGTTTTACTTCATCTTCGGTAAACCCAAAATACTGAGAGAAGGCATTTTCTGTAATAGGATAAACGTCAAAATTATTAAGCCCTGTAAAAATACTTTCTTTAGAAATACGCAGACAACCTGTAAGTACAGCAAATTCAATAGAATCATTTGTTTTTAAAGCACTTTCAAAAACTGAACGTATAAGATTTACCATTTCATCATAATATCCGTTAAAATATGCACTTTCAAGCGGAACATCATATTCGTCTATGAGAATGATAACTCTTTTTTCGTATGCACTTTCAAGGCATTTAGAGAGAACTTTTAAAGCGTTAAGATAGACAGTATCATCTGCTTTCTCTTCGAGTATAGAAATAAATTTTTCTCTATCGGCTGTATCTATTTTTTTGTTTTCAATTATTTCTTTGTGATTTGAAAATTCATCTGATAGTATATATTTAAAATTAGCAAAAGAATTTTTAAAATTATTTTGCTTCATGCTTTTAAGTGATATAGAGATAACCGGATATTGTCCCATATGACTAAGATATTTATCACCAGCTTTTGAGATATTCAAGTTTTTAAAAAGATATGAATTGTCTTCATCGGTGTTTTCAAAAAAATATCTGAGCATACTCATATTAAGTGTTTTTCCAAATCTCCTCGGACGTGTGAAAAGATTGACAGCACAATTATTGTCAATAAGGTCTTTTATCATAAGTGTTTTATCAATATAGTAATGATTTTCATCAATAATTCTTTTAAAATTCTCATGTCCTATAGGAATAGTTTTAAAACCCATTATATCGCCTCGCTTTATGTTTTTGAGTTAAAATTTAAATAAGTGTGATATACCGATAAATATAGTATATCACACTTGTTTTGACTTATCAAGGATTCATTATCTCAGGTAATACGGTCACTTCAATCACTTCTGCTGATATTTCAGATTCCGGCGTTTCTGAAAATGTTAAAAATTCAAATTTTTCAAAAATATATTTTGGAATAAAATATTTGTTACCGTCATCATCAGATGCAACTACATAATTTTCAATCTCGTATGTAGTTATAGAATGTTCTGTCATATAAGGAGGAATGACATACTTATTATCATCTATGATAACCGTAATATTTTCGTCAGGATATGACGGATAACAGTAAACAGGTTCATTTGAAAGTACATCAACAAGTTCTATATATGTATCAAATTCTTCCTGATACAGAACTGTTGCTATGCCATCATCACTGTCGGTATTGAATATATATCTTATATCTGTAGCCTTGTCAATGCAACATTTTATGTTATACTCAGGATAATCTGAAAGATCTACGCTTGTTACATCATGATCATAATATATAGGTGTATTTTCCTCAGGAAAGAAATGGTCGGGCATAGCGATCATAGTCATAATAAGACTTATAATAATTGCACCAATCAGCATTACCAATGCAAATAAGATCCTTGACATTTTCAGCTTTCTTCTTTTTCTTGGTATTCCGATGCTCTGGGAACTGTATGAACTTTGTGGGGCACAGCTGTAGTTTCCGTACTTTGCTATATCAACATTTTGTGCAGTAATGATTCGGGATCGTTGTTGACCGGCTTCGGGATAGATTTCTTCTTCCGAAACGGTTTCAGGGTATGCTTTTCTTATTGATGAGCTTTCTTTTGGATTTTCTTCAGATGGTTTTGTCAGATTTATAGGACGTCTGTCTATACGGCTTTCAGATGCAGGGTATGAGTCTTTAAGAAGTTCGTCAAGTGAAACATCAAAGTAGTCACTTAAAAAAATAAGTTTGTCCATTTCGGGATAACCTTTGCCACGTTCCCACTTTGAAACCGACTGGCGTGATACATTGAGTATCTCAGCAAGATTTTCCTGAGAAAGTTCACGATTCTGACGAAGTTTCTGTAGTTTTTTTGCAAACGACATGATTTTTTCTCCTTTCTGATACGGCTGTTTATCATTATTTATGATATCACATATCTGTATAAATGACAATCAACCATAGGTATACATTGCAAAAAAATCATAGAAAAATTTTTTCATTTTTATTTTCCTGTATGTGCAACTTAAAGTTTGCATGAAAATAATGGTGATGTATTACATATATAAATCGAAAAATAATTGAATTTTTGCATAAAATGTACTTGAAAAAGTTATGGAGATATGTTAAACTTGTTACAAGACCACTTTGTTTTAAGAAAGGAATGTTTTTATGGATGTTATTCTGGCATCTGCTTCACCGAGGAGACAGGAGCTTTTAAGATATATAGTCCCTGATTTTAAAGTGATTCCGGCTGATGTTGACGAAAGTATTCCGGAAAATATTGATGTATCAGATGTTGCACAGTATCTTGCGTGTAAAAAAGCGGAGCATATCGGAAAGATTTATCCTGACAGTCTGGTTATAGGCAGTGATACTGTTGTAGTTGTCGGCGATGAGATTCTTGGTAAACCTTCTGACGAAAAAGAGGCATATGATATGCTTTCAAAACTTTCGGGTAAGGTTCACAGGGTCATTACAGGCGTTTGTCTGGTACAAGGTGACAGGAAGGAAAGTTTTTCTCAGGAAACAAAAGTCAGATTTTACGAACTTGATGAGAGTGAGATACTTGGCTACATAAAAACAGGAGATCCTATGGATAAGGCAGGAGCTTATGGTATTCAGGGAGAGGGATGTGTTCTGGTAGAGGGAATAGAAGGGGATTTCTTTACTGTAATGGGGCTTCCTGTTGCAAGGTTAAAAAGGGTGTTAGGAAATTTTTAAAAGAAACTAAAAAAGAAGTGTGAGGTTTAATAATTTATGAAAACGATTTCTAAAAAAATAACTGCATTTGTATGCGCATTGTGTCTTGCTTCTTCTGTTTGTCAGAGCTTTGAAAACGATCACGATGTTCTGGCGGTTACATCAATAAGTTCATTTGCATATGGAAATGATTCTGCTGATATAAATATCATTTCAAAGTCAGATGATACACTTACATCAAACGGATTTTATATATCGGGTACTGTAAATAAAGCAGGAAAAATAAAACTTGAGGTAAACGGAAATACTACAGCTTCTTCTGATGTACAGGCAGGTGGTTCATTTGATTTTAACGGGACACTCAAAAGAGGAAGAAATGATGTAAATATATATTTTACCGATACTTCGGGTAAAACAACAAGAAAAACCTTTAACTATGTTTATCTTAAAGAATATGATGCAGTCGTTGACAGATCCGGAAAAGCAGACAGTTCGGGCTGTAAGGTATACACCACTCTTCAGTCAGCTGTTGACAGCGCAAATGCAGGTGATGTGATATTTGTAAAAAACGGAGACTATAACGAGAGAGTAGTTGTAAAAAAAGAAGGTATAAGCATAATAGGTCAGGACAGACTTAAAACAAGAGTTTATTATTCCATAGCGTCAAAAGATGTAAACGGAATGAGTGAAAGAAACTGTATGAAGATAGAATCATCTGCAACAGGATTCACTCTTGAAAATATAACTGTTGAAAATACTTATCCGTATACAAACGGTTCAAATGAGCAGGCAGACGCTCTGTGCGTAATATGTGATAAGGCGGTATTTGCAAATGTTGCTCTTGTCGGATATCAGGACACACTTCTGGCTCATGCATCTTCTTCAAAGATAGCAAGACAATATTTTTACAAATGCTATATAACAGGAAACGTTGACTTTATATACGGTGACGGACGTTCATACTTTGAAGATTGTGATATAGTCGGCAGATATACTCAGTATAAAAAAGACGGTTGCTTTACAGCACCACGTACAGCTTCATCAAATGCGTATGGTTATGTTTTCAATAACTGTCGTTTTACTGCTGAAAAAGGAATAGGTGACGGTGCTTACAGACTTGCAAGACCATGGGGAGCAGATGCATCTGCAACATTTTTAAACTGCTATATGTCCGAATGTGTCAAGTCTGAGGGATACGGCGATATGAGCGGTAACTCATATAAAAATGCACGTTTTTTTGAATATCATTCATTCGGAGCAGGAGCAGTTGTAAATGACAGCAGAAGACAGTTAAGCGATTCGCAGGCAAATGATTGTAATATCAAAAATGTATTTTCAAAAGGAACAAACGATAATTACGATGTGATATCTGTTATGAATTTCATGTACGGCGGAAATATTCAGGATACTCAGGATACACAGCCACCGGTTACAAGTACGGATAATACTCAAAACAATGACAATAACAAGGCGACAATGCAGATATATTGTTCACCTTCAGCATCGTCAAACGGTAGCGGAACATATGACGATCCGACAAGTTTTGAAAATGCGCTTTCAAAACTCGAAGACGGAGGAGTGATCTGGCTTAAAGGCGGAGTTTATAATTTTGATAAGACTATAGTTATAACAGAAGCTATGAGCGGAAAATCAGGTGCATACAGAACGGTTGCCTCAGTTCCGGGAGAGAGTGCGGTATTTGATTTTTCGGCACTTTCAGTGAGCGGAAGTAACAGAGGTGTTGTACTTGATGCAAGCTGGTGGCACTGGTATGGAGTAACTGTGCAAAATGCAGGCGACAACGGAATGTTGCTTTCGGGTGACAACAATATAGTAGAGATGTGCATTTTCTCAGGAAACCAGGATACAGGTCTGCAACTGAGCCGTTATAATTCAGCCTACAATTCTATAAGCGAGTGGCCTACAAATAACTATATCAAAAACTGTACATCTATGAATAACTGCGATGACAAGACTATGGAAAATGCAGACGGATTTGCAGCAAAGCTTACTTGCGGTGAGCAGAATGTATTTGACGGTTGCATGGCATACAACAACAGCGATGACGGTTGGGATCTCTATGCCAAGACTGAAACAGGTCCTATAGGAGTCGTTACTATAAAAAATTGTGTTTCATTCAGAAACGGTTATACTGAAGACGGAAGAGGATACGGTGACTGTGACGGAAACGGATTTAAGCTTGGTGGTGCAGGAGTTGGAACTGCTCACACAGTTGAAAACAGTATTGCTTTTGAAAATCTTCATCATGGATTTACTGATAATAACAATCCGTTATTTGCGTTGCTTTCAGGCTGTACATCATACAAAAATGCTGTAGGCGGTTCAAAAGCCAATTTCCAGCTTGACAGATGCAGTGCAGGTACTTTTAAAAATCTTCTTTCATACACGGGTGGAAACAGCTGTAATAATGATAAATTTAACGGTACTATATCAAACTCGGTAATATACAACAGCAATGCATACTGGAAAATAGATTCTTCGACAGCTGTTTCAAACAGTAAAGCAGGAAGTCAGACTACTGCTCCTTCGGACAGTGATTTTGTAAGTGTATCAGCACCGAAGATGGGTTCTGATTTTCATAAACTCTGGAGAAACTCTGACGGTTCTATAAATACACAGGGATTTCTTGAAGTAAAATCATCTGCATTGTCAGGAAAAGGTGCAGACATGAGCAAGTTTGCACAGCAAAAGGCAACTCCGCTTCCTATGTATGAAAACGGTGGCAATAACGATAATAATGACACTGACATTACTACCACATCAGCTACTACGACAGCACCTGTAGTTCCTGAAATGAAATACGGTGATATAAATGCCGATAATGTAGTTGACCTTACAGATCTTACTTATCTTAGTCTTTATCTTCTCAGTGACAAAACATTTGATGACGCACAGCTTGAAAGAGCAGATGTATGGTATGACAGTTCCGTTGATATAGCAGACCTTGCATATCTTAAACAGTACATTTCAAAAGATGATGTTGTTTTAGGGAAACACTGATAAATAAATTTTTTTAAAATAAAAATAACAGGGAAATCACACTTGATTTTTGTGATTTCCCTGTTTTGTCTTAGCCTACAAGATAAATATTATTTTTTAAGTATTCAATATTGGCATTAAAGTCAACGCCTATTATTGACTGACCGTCCCATGTCTGATCGTACCACCAGGTATTTTCTGCAGGAACACGCATCTGTTCGGTATCGTATCCTATAAGCAGTGACGGAAGTCGCAGACAATATACATACATATCATCAAGGTCGAGGTCTGTGGATATATAAGGGAGGGCTTTTGTAATGTTTTTGTGGAATGTAAAAGGATTTATTGATTTCATATTTGCAAAGAGTTGTGTTATTACAGTACGCTGTCGCTGTGTTCTTTCAAAGTCAGCATCACCTACATATCGTATACGGCTGTATGAAAGAGCCTGCTTGCCGTTGAGTTTATGTGTTCCGCCACCGGAAAGGAAGTCAGAGTACGGATCGTCTCCCATTATTCCGTTTACTTCACTGTAAAGTATGTCGTTTACAGCCTGTGCTTCGGAGTCAGAAAGAGTTATTTCAACTCCTCCTACAGAATCTACGATATGTGCTACAGCTATAAAGTTTACTGTGACACAGCTGTCTATTCTTATTTTAAAATTATCTTCTATTGTATTTTCAAGAAGTTCTGCACCGCCATATGAGTATGCAGCATTTAATTTGTCAGAGCCATATCCTTCGATTTCGACATACATATCCCTCATAAACGAAGTCATCTGCAATTTTTTATTTTTCTTGTTTACCGAAAGAAGTATCATTGAATCTGACAATCCTCTTGTTGCACTGTCTCTGGCATCGGCACCTATTATGAGTATATTTTTTACTTCTGATGAATACAGCATGGTTGAGTCATCGTTTATGTACTGATTTGTTTTTTCGATAGGTGTAAGACATGATGCATAGTATAGCGCTGCACCCGAATATATGAGAAATAATGCAACTATTACGATAGCGGATATTTTTAAAAATTTAAGAAAAGGTGATTTTTCCTTCTTTTTATTTTTGGCTTTTGGCGCAGATGTTTTTGTCTGATTTGTAGTTTGCGAGGCAGATCTGTTTTTTTGAGTCGGTGGCGGTATGGTGGGTTCAGGTGCTGTTTTTGGGGTAACAGGTTTTGGTGGTGTTTCGGGTATTATAGGTTCTGGTATTATAGGTGATGGTTGTTTTGGTTTATTATTTCTGGAAGATGGTGTTGATGTTTTCAGGGCAACTGCCTGTTTTATAGCATCGGTTTTACCAGCCGTATTTTTGACTTCGGAATTTTTTTTAGGTATACGGTATACCTGTGTTTTTTCTATATTTTTATCGGCTTTCGGTACCGAAAATTTCATTGTATCAATAGATTCATTTGTGTTTTTATTTGCCATTTTTGATGCTCCTTTTATTTTGATATTCTATAATATTATACAATGATAATTTTAGTTTGGCAAGGTGTTATTTGCAAAAATATTATCAAACGGCAGTCAGTAGTATTTTTTTGTTACAATAAAAGATGATAAACGAAAAGAGCGGAGAAATAAGTCTTTCACATTTCTCCGCTTAAGATATTTATTTATAGATTTCTGCGTAATTTACTATTTCATCAAGCAATGCAGGAACTTTTTCGTTCATTACTTCGTCCTGGAACTGACAAGTACCGACTACTCTGTGACCGCCTCCGCCGTATTTGAGCATAAGACTGCCGACATTTACAGGTGAAGTTCTGTTAAGTATACTGTGTCCTACAGCACATGAACAACCGAGTCCGCCTTTTCCGTTTACTATCCATACAGATATGTTCTGTTCGGGATAGAGGCTGTATATAGTAAATCTGTTTCCGGTATAGATCGGATTTACACCTCTGAGATCGGTTATGATAACATCTTTTCTTATTTCTGTATGTTCTTTTATCATCTTTGTGAATAGTTCGTTCTGTTCGTTGTAGACTTCTATTCTTTCGATAATATCAGGCATACTCAGAATCTCATCTGTGGTCATAGTACGGCAACAGTTGAGCAGTTTTTCCATAAGCTGATAGTTGCTTATAGTGAAATTTCTGAATCTTCCGAGTCCTGTACGTGGATCCATAAGGTACCCAACCATGATCCAGCCTTTAGGATCAAGTATTTCGTCAATTGTAAGATTTCCCGAATCAACTTTGTCAACCGCAACCATCATATCGTCAAAGTGTGAAAATCTTTCTTTCCCCCCGTAATAGTCATATATGATGCGGGCGCATGAAGGTGTTATTCTGCTTTCTCCCTTATACTTGCCTTCAAGCTGATTTCTTTCAAATTCGCTTGAATGATGGTCAAACCACAAACCACACCCTTCAACAAACGGAACATTTGCAAGAACATCATTTTCATCTATAGGAATAAGTCCGTCCTGAAGATCTTTCGGGTGAACAAATTTCCAATTGTCTATAAGACCTATTTCCAGTAACAATGCACCGCAAGCAAGCCCGTCAAAATCCGATCTGGTAACTAATCTCATGTTAAAACCCCCTAATAATAAACTATGTACTAATTATACACTATTAAAATGAAAAAAACAATATATTTTTTGCTTTTTAAATAAAAAAATAATTTGTAAAAGAAATTGCCGACCTAATAATTTCATGAAAAATGTCGATAAAAAATATAAAATTACATATTTACAAATTTTTTCAAGTGTGATATAATAATAAAAACAGCCATTATATTACTATTGAAATAGAAATATTTATGTGCTAAAATAAAAGAGAGGAACGGTAAATAAATATGGATAACCGTAATAACGAACAAATTACACCTGTAATTGACAGAAACGCAAAGATAATAAAACTCAAACTGGACATAATTTTTAAAAGAATATTCGGCGACAGTAAAAACGAGCGGATAATAAAAGCCTTTTTGTCAGCACTTCTCGAAATTCCCAAAGAAAGCATAACAGCACTGACAATAGAAAACGTGGAACTACCGCCCGAATATGCCGATCAGAAGTTCAGCAAACTTGACCTGAAACTAAACGTAAACGACAGAATAGTTGACGTGGAAATGCAGATAAACCGAGTCCCCGGATTCAGTGAACGCTCGCTTTATTACGGAGCAAAGTTATACGCAGAACAGTTAAAATCAGGAGATGACTACGAAAACCTCAATCAGACTATCTGCATAAACATAACAAGTTTCAATGCATTCAGGTGCGAAGATTATCATTCGTGTTTTAAGATGATAGAACATAAACGTCATGAAGTACTGACAGAAAAGTTTATGATACATTTTTTTGAGTTAAACAAAATAAACAAATACAGCAAAAACAAACCAATGGACGACTGGCTGAAACTGATAAACGCAGAAACGGAGGGAGAACTCATGGATATCCAGACAACAACGTTAATACCGGAAGTGCAGGAAACAATAGTGCATCTGAGGACATTAAACGGAGATGAAAAAATCCGAAGAGAAGCGGAGTTAAGAGAGAAAAGACTGCATGACGAGGCATCTTCTATCAGAGGAGCATGGCGAGAAGGGAGAGCTGAGGGGATACAACAAAATAAGTATACAACAGCAACCTCACTCATAAAAATGGGCTTGCTGTCATACGAAAATATATCTATAGCAACAGGTCTTACAATAGAAGAAATAGAAAACCTTGCAGATAAGTTGCAATCTGAAAATTAAAACTTGATTGAATTATCGTATATCCACAAGTCGAAGTTTACAATAAAAACAACAAGCCACACCGATTTGAAAATAAACCGGTGTGGCTCGTTGTTTTATTTTTACATTAAGAAGTTATTTAATATCAGAGTAGTGTAAGAGTGTCAGTGAAATCAGAGAGCATTCATGATGTACTGTTTCATGGTTGCGAGGTCAGCGAGGTTTACAGCATCATCTTTAGTTATATCAGCTACTGCCTTCATATCATCTGTAAACTCTTTGTCACCTATGAGATAAAGCGACAAATTTGTAAGGTCAGTTAAATCTAAGACGCCATTGTCATCTATATCGCCTATAACCTCATTTGATGTAATATCTTTTGTGACTATAGTGATATCTGAACCGACAGAGGCTTCGCTAATAAATATGTTTTCACCTGTATAATACCAAGTTAAATAATCACGTGCAATACCGGTATCAATAGCACCTACAATAACAGTTCCGAGTTTTTGTATTTCTTGACCTGTTTCATAATCGCATATTATACCTTTTACAGTGTCCATTACATATGATATCTCAGGTTTAACATCGAGTTTAACAGCAGTAAATTTATCATCTGTTTTTGTAATTCTGATGATATATGGTGTTTCGCCTTTTACAAGTGCGTAAGTTTTACCCTCTGAAAACCATTTTTCCATTTCTTCCTCATCAGGTTCTTTGTCTACTTCATAAATTCTGTCTTTGTAAAAAAGACTACTGCCTAAAAGGAGATAGTTTTCTTCTTCTCTTACTACCTGAATAATACTTTCAGGAGAAATAACAAGTGTTCCTTTTTGCGTGAAATTGTATTCCTTTGCCTGTACAGATATAATCGGTACAGAACCAAGCATTAAAGCTGAGCAAAGAATAGTGGAAAGTGTTCTTTTAAATCGTCTTTTCATAAAAATTCCTCCTTCAAAATAAATAGAAAGTCACATACAAATCATTTGACGAGTGTACATAAAACAGGTACACATTTTTCATAAGATAAAATCACATTGCTTTTGAAATATACCACTTCAAAGAGCAAGAGTGTTTGATACCATACGGTTGTATCAATTTCTTTAGCATCTTCAGTATAGCATAAAAAAATCATTTGTGCCGTCTGATGTAATAATTTACAGGTCTGATGTAATAATTTAAAGTTTTCGGGGTTGACAAGACAAAATGTAAATTGTGATTATACTTAAAAAGGAAAAATAAAATCAATAAAAATCCTTATATTTCTTTTATAAGATTAAATTTCAAAAGGAAAAATATCTTAAAATGCCTTTATAAAGAATTATTTTCTTGAATTTACATACAGAATTTTATATAACAGAAATAATAATATCAAAAAAATTTCCCACTTTTGTCAAGCAGGAAATTATAATTATTATTTCATATATAGCAAAACCTTTGCTTTGAAATATTTATCATCATGCTCTATAGTCAGCAAGCCATCATATTTTTCAATAGCTTTTTCAACATTTCTGAGTCCTCTTCCATGAAATTCTGCATTTTCTTTAGTTGTCACTATCTTGTTGTTTTCATATTTTAATACGCCGTTATAAGTATTTGAAACAGATATAAGCAGTAAAGTTTTCTGATATTTTATCTGAATGTCTATAATTTTCTCACCATCAAAATTTTTTACGGCATAAATGGCATTGTCAAGCAGATTTGTAAGTATGGCGGACAAATCATATATTTCCATGGACAAATCGGGAGGAACGTTGTTGTCTACAGAAATCTGTATATTATCCGAACAGTTTCTTAGCTTGTAGTTTATGATGCTGTCTATTACAATGTTTCCGGTCATAGAGTAGGCTGTAAATTTTTCTTTGGTTATCGATGTGATAGTTTCGATATAATCGGTTGCCTTATCATTATTTTTATTTTTGATAAACTCATGTAAAACAGACAGATGATTTTCTATATCGTGGTAAATATCCTTGACTTCATCGGTAGCTTTCTGCATCATGATACAGTTGTTGTAATAATAATCTCTCTCCTGAACAGCAATACGGTTTTCATATTTTTGTTCGTATAGTTTAGCCATAGAGTCAAAAAGAATGAAAAATACAATATTTATAAATAAAAGAATAAGAGTCGAAAGTATCGAAACAGTCTGAGTTGTCCGGGTGTTTCCGAGTATAATAAGTTCCATGATTATAGTAGCAACAGGAATAGTAGTAAACCCTAACAATACAGGAACAGGCAGATTTAATCGGCTCTTTTTGATCAAAGTGTTTTTCAGTATAAAAATTATAATAATAGAAAGAGTTTTTGAAACAAAATGAGCAAAAAATTCATCGTATTCAAATTTTTCTGCCGGTTTTATTATGAGTACTCCAAGTATCATAAGCGACAGTATTTCTATAACAAAACTGTATCCATACATAGATAACGTCGTAAATATCTTCTTTGTTATACTTCCTTCATAACACAAACTTATGATAAAAAAGCAGATTATATTTACAAACAGATTCAGAAGAGGTATCTCGAACAAAAGGTATGTACTGCTTGTGGCGATAAAATATAAGATATAAGCCAATATGGTCCGCCTGCATTTTTCCTTGTTATGTTCAAGAAATAATTCATAAAAATTTTTGGTTATATACAGATTAAATATATTTGAAGACAAATATACAAGATTATATAAAGTCATAGTTCATATCTCCGTAACATTATAGTATTTTCATAAAGGCATTTTTTATTTCTGTTCTCTTGCTCTGAGCAATGGACAACTTGACATTGCCTGCCATTATCACATATTCGTACTTAGCCTGCCTGATATGCAGTGGATTTATCAGATAAGAGTTGTGTATCATAAGAAAATCGCACTTTTTGAAAAATTCATAACTTTCCTTGATAGTTCCATAAAAATAGAATGTTTCATCATTTACAGTAACTATCTTTACTTTTCTTTTTTCACTTTCAAGATAAACTATATCCTTAATACGTATCTGTGACGATATGCCATTCATTCTTATAGTGTATGTGTCAAGAGTAAGATTAAATTTTTTGATTATTTTTAAAAATGCTTTTTCTATTTCCATATTTGTCAGCGGTTTTTTCAGAAAAAGTATGGGATCATATTCAAATAATTCATAAGCGTGTTCAGTCATTCCCGAAATATAGATGATCTGTATCGCTTCATTATGCATTTCCTCACGAATTATCCTGCTTACTTCCTGTCCGGAAATTTCTTTGAGAACAAGGTCAAGAAAAACAATATCATAGCTTTCACTTTTCAAAGAATCAAGAAATTTTTCCCCGCTGTAAAAAACATCAGTCTCGATCCCGATACCAAACTTTTCAGCCGAATCATTAAGATATCTCTCCACCTGAGAACAAATCACATTTTCATCATCACATACAGCAATTCTGAGCATACCAC
>SVNW01000024.1 GCA_015066745.1 Ruminococcus sp.
TGAAAACAGCTTCTGATCACACATTGTATGCTCATTGGGCAAAGAAAAAATACAAAGTAACATTCGATTCCAATGGTGGAAATGCAGTAAGTCCGGCAAGTAAAGAAGTAACTTATAACGGAACATACGGAACGTTGCCAGCACCAACAAAAACAGGTCACACCTTCCTTGGCTGGTACACATCAAAAACCGGAGGCACAAAGATTACAGCTGAAACAAAGGTAACAATAACCACAAATCAGACACTGTATGCACAATGGAGTATAAATAAGTACAAGGTAACATTCGATGCAACCGGTGGTGTATGTACACCAGTAAGCAAAGATGTTGTATCAGGTAACGTATATGATACATTACCTGTACCAACCAGACAGGACTATACTTTCCTTGGCTGGTACACATCAAAAACCGGAGGTACAAAAATCACATCTGAAACAAAGGTAACAATAACAGCAAATCAGAATCTGTATGCACGATGGACACCAAGTAAACCAATCTGGGATGCATATGATTTTAAAGGAGCAGGAACAGCTGATGATCCGTATCAGATATCAAGCGCAGATGAATTAAAAGAATTAAGTAAGCTTGTTAATAATGCTTATTATAATAAGGTTTATGGAAGTGCTTATTATATCCAGACAAAAGATATTGATCTTGATAATGAAGAATGGATACCTATAGGATATGCTTCTGAAAGCGACAAAACAACATATAACGGAGACAGACTTTTCAAAGGCTTTTATGATGGACAGTTCCATTCAGTATTAAATCTTAATATAACTGATAAATTCAAATATACAGGATTGTTCGGAAGATTATCAGGAGGTAAGATTCAAAACTTAAAAGTTGAAGGAAAAGTAAATACAACCAAAAATTTTGTTGGCGGTATATGCGGTGAAATAACCAGCAACGGAATCATAGAAAAGTGCTCATTCAGTGGCAGTGTATCCGGAAACAATCATGTCGGTGGTATAGTAGGAAAGATATACATATCAGGTACAGTAAAAAATAGTAACGCCTTAGCAGACGTTAGTGGCTCGGATTACGGAACAGGTGGTTGTGTAGGTCTGATAGAAATGGGCGGAACTATAGAAAATGTTTACCACATAGGAACAGTAAAAAATAGTGTTCATTTGTCAACAGGTGGAGTTTTAGGACGTTCTATGCTTTCGACAACACAGCCAAATGATAACATAATAATCCAGAATGCATATCACATAGGAGAAGTTACAGCAGCTGAAGGAACAGTTGGATGTGTAGGTGAAATAGTCGGATATGCTGAAGATAAAGATTATACGTTTATTCTGAATTGCTATTGTGCAAAGGATGCAAATCCGGGATTTAACGGAAGCGTAGCAAAGGCAGATATACAGGAAATAAGCCTTAATCTTATCAGATTTATAGCCGAAGATCTTGGTAAGCCTTTTGTAACAAATACAAATAAAGATAATAACAATGGTTATCCGGTATTTGAATGGCAGATTGATGAACAAACTCCGGTAGAACCGGAAACAGTACACGGAAGCGGAGATGTAAACAATGATGGTAAAACAGATCTTACAGATTTAACATATCTTTCATTGTATCTGCTCGGTGATGTTGATTTTACTCAGCAACAGTTGAAAACTATTGATATTAACAAGGACAATAAAGTTGATATCGCAGATCTTCCTACATTGAAGATGGTTATAATGAAGAGCTGAAAAATAATATTGTATGAATAATGTTAAAAAAAGGGCTGTAAAATGATATAAATTGTACACAGAATCTCATCATTGCCAACTCCCTGAAAATAGTGTATAATATCAATAAGACAAAACCAAAAGGAGCGGTTGCAATATGAATTTTAAGCCAATACCTATAGGACGTGAAAATTTCAAAGAAATAATAGAAAATAACTGTTTGTATATAGACAAAACACTGATGCTAAAAGAAATAATAGACAATACTTCAAAAGTAATTCTCTGCACCCGCCCCCGCAGATTCGGAAAAACGCTCAATATGAGCATGATACAGTATTATTTTGAAAAAACAGATCAGGACAACTCATATCTTTTCAATGACTTAAAAATATCACAGGCCGGTGACAAATACAAAGCTCATATGGGTCAATATCCCGTAATAAGTCTGTCGCTCAAAAGCATGAAACAAGCAACATATGAAAGTTCCTTTGCTCTGTTTAAAAAAATAATCTCAGATGAATTTGACAGACATCGCCAAGTATTAAAATCTCAGAATATATCAGAATCTGATAAGAAAAAATATGAATCCATATGTGATGATACAGCAGAAATGGATTTATATCTGTATAGTGTAAAATTTCTCTCCGATTGTCTTTGCAAAGCATACGAAAAAAACGTAATAATCCTTATAGACGAATATGATGTGCCGTTAGAGAACGCATATTTCAGAGGATATTATAATGAAATGACAGACCTTATCCGCTCAGTTTTTGAAAGTGCCTTAAAAACTAATAACTCACTAGAACTTGGAATATTAACAGGTTGTCTGCGAGTATCAAAAGAAAGCATATTTACCGGACTCAATAATCTTGAAATATGTTCGGTTATCAATAACAGTTTTTCATCGTACTTCGGATTTACAGAACCGGAAGTAGATGAGATCATGAAACATTATAAAATAACCGAAAAATCTTCAGAAATAAAAGCATGGTACAACGGATATCAATTCGGAGAAACAGATATCTACAATCCGTGGAGCGTTTTAAAATATGTAAAAGCTGTTATATCAAAAGATAAAGCAACACTTTTACCCTACTGGAGCAACACAAGCTCTAATGACATAATAAGAGAACTTATATTTACAGGAGGCGAAGAGACCAAAGCGATCCTGCAGGAACTTATGAACGGAAAATCAGTTACAAAACCGGTATACGAAGATATCACTTATCGTAACGTAGATATCAACAGCGACTATATCTGGAGTTTTCTTTTATTTACAGGTTACTTAAAACAAATAGATATGTATATCGATGAAGATATCCAGTATTGTGAAATGGTCATACCAAACAGGGAAGTAAGAAGTATTTATAAAAATACAATAATGCAGTGGTTTAAAGAAAAAATACGCAACACAGGTACAAGTGAACTTTTCAATGCCGTTGTAAGCGGAGATACTGATACATTTACAAAAGAAGTGAATAAATGGTTGCGTAAGTGCATAAGTTATCAGGATAACTACGAAAGTTTATATCATGGATTTCTGGCAGGTCTGTTACTTGGTACAGATGAATATACAGTAAAATCAAACCGTGAAAATGGAAAAGGCAGAACAGATATAGTGATATGCGAATATCAGGGAAGAAGCGTTGCTGTAATAATAGAAATAAAAATAGCCGGAAGGTACAAAGAACTTGATAAAAAATGTGATGAGGCACTCTGGCAGATAGAAGAAAGAAACTATGAAGCTGAACTTATTGATGACGGATATGAAAATATAATAAAATACGGTGTAGCTTTCTGTAGTGAAAAAGTCTGTAAAATAAAGAAAAAATAAATAAAACTCCCGAAATCAAAATGATACCTGATTTTCGGGAGTTCATTATTTTTGATCCTGTCAATAAAAGCGTAAAAAAATCTGACAAGACTTTATTGTATTTTTATATTGTTTTTTATAATCCGATATGATATAATATTCGATAGATTATAAATTATTAGCCCTGTACCATTGCAAGAGTATCACGAGCGATGAGGAGTTCTTCGTTTGTAGGAACTACCCATACCTGAACCTTTGAGTTTTCTGAAGAAATCTTGCGGAGTTCGCCTCTTACATTGTTGAGATCCTTGTCAACTTCGATTCCGAAGAAGCTCATATCGTCACATACAGCCTGACGTACTTCAGGAGCATTTTCGCCGATACCGCCTGTAAAGATAACTGCATCAAGACCGTTCATTGCAGCTGCAAATGAACCGATGTACTTCTTGATCTGGTATGTAAGCATTTCTGAAGTGAGCTTTGCTCTTTCGTTTCCTTCAGCGATAGCCGCTGAGATATCACGGTTATCACTTGAAATTCCTGATACTCCGAGGAAACCTGATTTCTTGTTGAGGTAATCGCTGGTTTCAGCCGGTGACATACCGAGTTTGTTCTGGATAAATGTTACAGCAGAAGCGTCGATAGCACCGCATCTTGTACCCATGATAAGACCGTCAAGCGGTGTGAATCCCATAGTAGTATCAACAGACTTGCCTGCGTCAACAGCTGTGATTGATGAGCCGTTTCCGAGGTGGCATGAAACTATCTTGAGTTCTTCAGGTTTTTTGCCCATAGCTTCAGCAAGCTTTGCAGTTACAAAACGATGTGATGTGCCGTGGAAACCATATTTACGAACGTGGAATTTTTCGTAGCATTCGTAAGGTACACCGTACATGTATGCTTTCTTAGGCATTGTCTGGTGGAAACTTGTATCAAATACTACTACCTGCTTAACGTTTGCAGGTATAACTGATTTACAAGCTCTGAGTGCAAGAGCATGAGGGTGGTTGTGAACAGGAGCAAGTTCGGAAAGTTCGTCGATCTTGTCGATAACTTCGTCTGTTGCTATACATGTTTCTGAGAATATTTCAGCACCCTGTACGACTCTGTGACCAACTGCTGAGATTTCGTCCATAGAAGAAATTAC
Source organism: Ruminococcus sp. (assembly GCA_015066745.1). Classification (GTDB taxonomy): domain Bacteria; phylum Bacillota; class Clostridia; order Oscillospirales; family Ruminococcaceae; genus HUN007. Next base: position 4,643 of record SVNW01000024.1, read on the forward strand.
AGCAGCATCGCCTGTAGTAAGAACTTCTACGAGTTTCTGGAAAGCTTCAGTATGTGTAGGGAAGTCACAGTCAGCGTCAAATACGCGGTTGTCAGAAGTTTTGTGTGAAATGTGTCCGCCGATTCCTATTCTGTCGCAGTTTCCTTTTGCAATTACAGTTTCATCTTTCATATCAATAAGCTGATACTTGAGTGATGAACTTCCGGCGTTGATAACGAGAATATTCATTTTTTTCTTTCCTTTCAGATAATAGATTAGATAAAATCTTGACGAAAACAGAAATAATTCCTGTTTTTCAGTCGGAGTTTACTAATTAATTATATAACATAATACAGAAAATGCAAGACCTTTTTAAAAAAATCTGCTTTTTCAACAAAAAACCAAAACCCATTTAATACTTTTAATAAATAAATAAGGAGGCTTTAGCTATGAAGGTTTCAGGAATAATCTGCGAATACAATCCATTTCATAACGGTCATTATTATCACATCAAAAAAACAAGGGAAAACGGAGCGACACATATAGTTGCTGTTATGAGCGGAAATTTTGTTCAGCGTGGAGATGTAGCTGTAATTGACAAATTTGAACGAGCAAAAGCTGCTGTAAGATGCGGTGTCGATCTTGTTATAGAATTACCTGTTGCATATTCTTTGTCAGGAGCAGAAGGATTTGCACGAGGAGCAATGTATATTCTCAATTCTATGGGTTGTGTCGATGAATTGTCATTTGGAAGTGAGAGCGGTGATATAAATAAAATTTTGTCGGCAGTACAGGCGAGTCTGGCTTGTTCACAGTCACAGGAATTAAAGACATTGCTCGACAGCGGTGTGTCATATCCAAGTGCCATGCATGCACTTGCCGAAAGAAAATACGGAAAACAGGTAGGTGACGTATTTCAGTGGCCTAACAATCTTCTGGCAATAGAGTATATAAAAGCTATATCATATCTGAATTCAAAAATAACCCCGTTTACTATAACAAGAAAAAATGCAGGACATGACCAGCCGGGCGTAATATGCAATTTTGCCAGTGCATCATTTATCAGAGAAAATATTAAAGAAAATGCATATGAAGATCTTGTGCCGAAGGTTATGTACGAAATACTTTCAGACGCTGTAAGAGAAGGAAGATATGCGTCATTTGCAAATCTTGAAAAAGCGATAATGTACAAGATGCGAATGATGACACCTGCTATGATAAGAGAAGTTCCTGATGTTGGACAAGGTCTTGAACATCGTATTTATGAAGCACGTACAGCTTCAACCGTAACAGAGATGATGGAAATGATAAAGACCAAGCGTTATACAATGTCAAGAATCAGAAGAATCCTTATAAATGCTCTTCTCGGAATAACCAAGGACGACCTTACAACGCCTCCTGTATACGCAAGAATACTTGCAGTAAATGAACGTGGAACAGATATTCTTAATATTGCCAAAGGAAAATCAAGAATACCGCTTTCAACTTCTCTTGCAAGACTCGGAGAAATAAATGCTGTTACAAGACGTGCTACTGAACTTGAAGCGCTTTCCACCGATATTTTCTCAATCGCTATGAACAAGGTACAGCCTGTAGGTATGGATTACAGGGCAAAAATAGGCGTGACAAATTCGATATGATAAACGGAGTTATTTTTGACCTTGACGGTACATTGATAGATTCTATGGGAAGCTGGGGAAATGCCGACAGGAGATTTCTTATCGAAAACAGAATAGATCCGTCGGTTGACCCGTTGATTTCTGAAAAAATGAAACGTTTGAGCATGAGAGAAGCTGCAGAATATTTTATAAAACTCGGAGTAAATATGCATCCCGATGAGATAACAGAGCGTATAGAGAAACTGGTTTATGATGAGTATGAAAATACAATAGAACTAAAACCATATGTAAAAGATTTTCTGGAGTTTCTTGATTATAAAAAAATAAATTATTGTGTTGCTACTGCAAACTACAGGACACTTACAGATACAGTGTTAAAAAGGCATGGTATATATGACAGATTTAAGTTTATATACACTTGTGCCGAAACAGGAATAAAAAAAGATTCGCCGTTGTTTTTTAAAAACGTGGCAGAAAAACTTGGAAGTGAAGTAAAGCATACAGCAGTTATCGATGATTCGGTACATTGTATAGAATCTGCTAAAAATGCAGGATTTTATACGATAGCTGTACTTGACGATACTGCAAATGATGACCATAGCAGATTAAAAGAAATTTCTGATATGACTATTAAAACATTTTCAGAGCTTATAGAAAAAGCAGATTTGATTTTTTAGGAGAAAAAAATTTATGCCGAAGGTTATGCTTGGAATGAGTGGCGGAGTTGACAGCTCTGCGGCAGCAAAGATTTTACTGGATAAAGGTTATGATGTTACCGGGGTTACTATAAAAATGTTTTCACCCGGTGATATAATCGGAAATGAAAAAGATATGAAAACAGCCAAGGGTGATACCGAAGATGCTATAGCAGTTGCCGGTAAACTTGGGATAGAACATATGGTACTTGACTTTAGTGATGAATTCAGAAAATATGTAATGAATGATTTTATTCAGTGTTATCTTGATGGTAAAACCCCGAATCCGTGCATAGAATGTAATAAGCACATAAAGTTCGGAAAGATGCTTGAGATCGCCGAAGAAATGGGATTTGACTACATCGCTACAGGGCACTATGCCTTTAATGAATACGATGAAGAAAAAAAGAGATACATTTTAAGAAGACCTGCTGACCGTTCAAAAGATCAGACTTATGTTCTTTACAATCTCACACAGTATCAGCTTTCAAAAATTATTTTTCCGCTTTCGACATATGAAAAATCCAAAGTTCGTGCTCAGGCACAGCTTGCAGGTCTTGAAAATGCAGATAAACCGGACAGTCAGGATATATGTTTTGTTCCTGACGGAAGTTACGGCGAGTTTATAAATAAAAACTGCAGTGAAACTATAGAAGAAGGAAATTTTACAGACACCTGCGGAAATATTCTCGGCAGACATAAGGGGATAATACATTATACTGTCGGACAGCGAAAAGGTCTTGGAATAGCACTTGGCAAGCCTGCATTTGTGATAAGTAAAGATGCCGGAAGCAATACTGTTGTTTTAGGCGACAATGATATGCTGTTTTCTTCAGAGCTTATAGCAAGTGATGTAAATTTTATTTCTTCAGACTTTCCGTCAGAACCCATGAAAGTAACAGCTAAAGCACGTTACAATCAGAAAGATGAACCGGCTGTTATCTATCCTCTTAGTGACGGACGTGTAAGAGTAGTGTTTGAAAGCCCTCAGAGAGCTGTTACACCGGGACAGTCAGTTGTTTTTTATGACGGTGATATTGTAGTGGGCGGGGGTAAAATAGTATAAATATAGTGGCTTTTTTGAAGTTATTTCTGAATGCTTATACGAAGTTTAAGAAAAATAGCACGAAAAATTAAAAAAAAGCTTGAATTTATCATTGGAATGTGTTATGATTATATAGCATTTAAAGTCCGTCGCATTGCGACGAGAGTTAATGCCATTTGATGACATTAAAACGAGTAGTCCGCTGCGCAGAGTATAAAGCCTGCTGCGTAAGAATATTCGAAAATTTTAGGAGGAATTTACAAATGAATGCACTCGAATTAATCAGCAAAGACAGCATGAAAGCAGAACTTCCTGCATTTTCAGTAGGTGACACTGTTAAGGTTCACGTAAGAATCAAAGAAGGCGACAAGTACCGTATCCAGATTTTCGAAGGTACAGTTATTGCTAAGAAGAACGGCGGTATCAGCGAAACATTTACAGTAAGACGTGTAGCACACGGCTGCGGAATCGAAAGAGTATTCCCAATGCACGCACCTGTTGTAGACAAGGTTGAAGTAGTAAGAAAAGGTAAAGTTCGCAGAGCTAAGCTTTATTATCTCCGTAATAGAGTTGGTAAGGCAGCTAAGGTTAAGGAAGCTATCAGATAATCTTAACTTTTATTGCGGCTCGATAGTTAAAAGGGGACGTTTAAGTCCCTTTTTTGCTATTAGTCTGTAAAATGAATTGCTAAGTAAATTTTTAAGAATGGGGACAGTAGGTATGAAGGGAAATTTATCTGAAGAAGAGAAGAATAAAGAAGAAAAAGTAAAAGAAAAATTCAGCATGAAAAAATTTCTCAATGATGTTGCAGATATGTTTGAATCCATTATTTTTTCGATTTTTATTGTTCTTCTTATATTTACGTATCTGCTACGTATTTCTGATGTATCAGGGCCTTCAATGGAACCGACACTTCAGGATAAGGACAGGGTTGTAATATCCCCGCTTTGTTATGAACCAAAGCAAAATGATATAATTATCGTTGACAGTTCTGCGTTAGGAAAACTCATAGTAAAGAGAGTAATAGCAGTGGGAGGGCAGACGGTCGATATTGATTTTGAAAGTGGCATAGTTTATGTTGACGGCGAACAGGTAGATGAACAGCTTTATGTAAAAAATGAGGACGGAAGCGAGCCTGAACTTAAAGCAGATCATTTTGTAAATACACTTACAACGGAAAATATGCAGGCTTTTGAAAATTATCCGATCGAAGTACCTGAGGGAAGTGTGTTTGTTCTTGGCGACAACAGAAATCGTTCCAAGGACAGTAAGCATTCGGAACTTGGTTTTGTTCCTGAGGAAGAGGTAGTCGGCAAAGTTATCATGAGAATATATCCTCTTTCCGATTTTGGATTTTTAAACTAAATTTATTTGAAATGCTGGTGCTACAATGAATGATGAAAACAATAAACTTGAAAATGAGACAGAAGAAAATGATAAGAACGGAAATAACGAAACTGTAGATAACAATGAAAATACCGAAGTTAAAGAAGTAACTTCTGAAGATAAAACTGATAAGGAATCAGCGGATAAAAAGAAGAACGGATTCTGGAACGATGTTACCGAAGTGATAGAATCAGTAATAGTATTTTTACTTATATTTCTTTTGCTGAGAACTTATGTTATCGATCAGGCAGTAGTTGACGGCGACTCTATGAATCCGACACTTAAGGATAAGGACAGGGTAGTCTACAGTAAAGTTTACATGCCTGATAACGGTGATATAGTTATCGTTGACAACGATATACTCGGTCCTCTTGTAAAGAGAATTATAGCTACAGAAGGACAGGAGATCGATATAAAAGACGGTTGTGTATATGTTGACGGAAAGATGCTTGACGAACAGATATATGTAGAAGGCGAAAAGCTGACAGCTGATTATTTCGTTACTTCAGCAACATCTATCGGAGGAAATTCATTTTTATCAGCATCCGAATATCCGGTTGAAGTTCCGGAGAACTGTATATTTGTTATGGGTGATAACAGACACCGTTCTACAGACAGTCGTTTTAAAGATGTCGGATTTATATCAGAAGAAGATATTTTCGGAAGAGTTTTATTCAGATATTCTCCGATAAAAGAATTTGCTTTTTTCTGAAAATAAAATTATTTAGAATAGGAAATTTTATATGTCAGATACAGAAATAAAATCAATACAATGGTTTCCGGGACATATGGCAAAAACGAGAAGAAGTATAAAAGAAAATCTTCCTCTTGTAGATGCTGTTGTTGAAATAATAGACGCACGAATTCCTCTGAGCAGTCAGAATCCCGAAATGGGCAGAATGACAAAGGGAAAACCAAGACTCCTTATTCTCAACAAGAGGGATATGGCTGACAGCAATGTTACTGATAAATGGATATCATATTTCAGAAAACAGGGTATAGTGGCTGTATCTATGGATTGTAAAACCGGAAAAGGATTAAAGGTTTTTGAAAAAGCCCTCGAAGAAGAACTTCTGGGCGAGCTTATAAAGACACGACGTGAAAAAGGTATGGTCGGCAGACCTACAAGAGTAATGGTAGTCGGTATACCAAACGTCGGAAAATCGTCATTTATAAACCGTATGTCAGGAAGTAAGAAAGCCAAAGTTGAAGACAGACCGGGCGTTACAAGAACAAAACAATGGGTAAAGCTCGGAAATCATATAGAAATGCTTGATATGCCGGGAGTTTTGTGGCCTAAGTTTGACGATCAGACTGTTGCACACAAACTTGCTTTTACAGGTGCTATAAAAGATGATATACTTGATATAGAAACTCTTGCAATGATGCTTCTTGAGTATCTTGCAGATAATTATCCATCACTCCTGCTTTCAAGATACAAGATGGAAACCAACGGACTTCCGGGAAAAGATCTTCTTACACTGCTCGGAAGAAAAAGAGGAATGCTGATCTCCGGTGGCGAAGTGAATACAGAACGTGCAGCGATAATGTTGCTTGATGAGTTTCGTGCAGGAAAGATAGGAAATATTTCTCTTGAAAGCCCTGTTTCATCTAAGGATATCAAGGAGAATGAAGATGGCTGATAAAAAGATGCTTTCAGAACTTTATGAATATGATGACGCTGTAAGAAATGAGCTTTCAGGCGGATTTTTATGCGGTGTTGACGAAGCAGGCAGAGGACCTCTTGCAGGTGATGTCTTTGCAGCGGCGGTCATTTTTGATGAATCTGTAAGAATAGAAGGCATAAATGACAGCAAGAAACTTACAGAAAAAAAACGCGATAAACTCTACGATGAAATAATAGAAAAAGCCACAGCCTACTGTATAGCCAGAGCATCTGTTGAAGAAATAGAGAGCATAAATATACTGGAAGCTGCGATGCTTGCAATGAAAAGGGCAGTTGAAGGCCTGGGAAAAACTCCGTCACTTGTAATAGCCGACGGAAATAAAGCTCCTGTTATAGAAAATATAACCACAAGAGCGGTGATAAAAGGCGATGCAGTGTCAGCCAGTATAGCGGCCGCTTCTATTCTTGCCAAGGTAGCAAGAGACAGATATATGGCTCAGATGGCTTTGGAGTATCCTGAGTACAAGTTTGAAAAACACAAGGGATATGGCACTAAGCTTCATTATCAGATGATTGACGAAAACGGTCCGTCCGATATACATCGTATGAGTTTTCTGAGGAAATACTATGACAAAAAGAGATCTGGGGAATAAAGGTGAAGACGCTGTATGCAGATACATCGAAAAATACGGATACAGGATCATCGAAAGAAATTTTGTCTGTAAAAAAGGCGAAATAGATATAATAGCCGAAAACGATGATACCATAGCCTTTATCGAGGTAAAATCAAGAAAAGAGGACAGCATGGTATCAGGAGCAGAGGCTGTTAATTACACTAAAAAAATGCGTATAATCAAAACGGCAGCATACTATACTTATAAAAATCCCCTGACAAAGCAGCCGAGATTTGATATAGCAGAGGTTATTCTGAAAAATAATATTCCGTCAATTCTGAGGTACTATAAATCAGCTTTTGATATGACGGATTGCAATATTATGCTTTCATTGAAATAATAAATACCGGACATTTTTATTGCTGCAGAGTAAAATGTCTTTGCATACTTTTATCTGCGGAGAAACGGAGTAGATTTTATGTTTTATAGAAGTACAAGAAACAGTAATTTAAAGGTTGAAAGTGCTCAGGCTATTTCACAGGGTATATCTGAAGACGGCGGTCTTTTTGTACCAGAATCAATACCTTCACTTACACTTGATGAAATCAAATATATGTCCGATCTCAGCTATTCATGCAGAGCAGCATATATATTCAAAAAATATCTTACTGATTTTACTGATGTTGAGATTCAGTATTGTACAGATAATGCATATAATACTAAGAACTTTGAAACTGAAAATATAGCTGAGATCTCACATCTTTTTGACGGTACATATATGCTTGAACTCTGGCATGGACCAACATGTGCTTTTAAGGATATGGCACTTCAGATACTTCCTTATTTCCTTACAGTATCAGCAAAGAAACTCAACATTGACAAGAAGATAGTTATACTTGTTGCTACTTCAGGTGATACAGGTAAGGCAGCACTTGAAGGATTCAAGGATGTTGAAGGCACACAGATCATGGTATTCTATCCTGAATGTGGCGTAAGCTCCATGCAGAAGAGACAGATGACAACACAGGAAGGTTCAAACGTTGCTGTATGTGCTATAAACGGTAACTTTGACGACTGTCAGAATGGTGTAAAGCAGATATTTACAGATGAAAACGTTAAGAATTCACTTGAAAGCAATAAGCTTATGTTCTCAAGTGCAAACTCTATAAACTGGGGAAGACTTGTTCCACAGGTTGTTTACTACATTTCAGCATATGCTTCACTTGTTTCTGATAACCAGATCGCTCTTGGCGATAAGGTAAACGTAGTAGTACCTACAGGAAACTTCGGAAATATTCTTGCTGCATACTATGCAAAACAGATGGGACTTCCGCTCGGAAAACTTATCTGTGCTTCAAATATCAACAACGTACTTACTGATTTTATCAATACAGGTGTATATGACAGAAACAGAAAGTTCTATGCTACAAGTTCTCCGTCAATGGATATTCTTATTTCAAGCAATCTTGAAAGACTTCTCTATATGCTCTCAGGCAATGATGACAGCAAGATAAAAGAATGGTTCGGCGCACTTGCAAAGGACGGAAAGTACGAAGTAACTGATGATATCAAGGCAAAGATAAAGGAAGAATTCTTTGCAGGTTACTGTGATGATGAATCAACAAAGGAAACTATCAAGAATATATATGAAAAGTATTCATATGTATGTGATACTCACACAGCTGTAGCAGTAAAGGTTTATGAAGACTACAGAAAAGCAACAGGTGATAAGACAAGAACACTTATTGCTTCTACAGCAAGCCCATACAAGTTCAGCGCAAGCGTTCTTGAAGCGATCAGTCCTGATTTCAAGTCAGAAGATGAATATGCAATGGTTGACAAGATCAATGAGCTTTCAAAGATAGATATTCCACAGTCACTTGCAGATCTTAAGAACAAGCCTGTACGTTTCAGCGGTTCTATAGAAAAGACAGAAATGACAGATTATGTTATAAAGACTCTTGATATAAAATAATTGATCTGATGGAGGATTTTTAGTATGTCGCTTTATGCAATCGGAGATCTGCATCTTGCCTTGAGTGATTTGAAAAAGCCAATGGATATTTTCAACGGATGGGAAGGATATACCGAGAAAATCGAGAAGAACTGGAGAGCATGTATAACTGAAAATGATACAGTAGTTCTTGCAGGTGATACGTCGTGGGCGATGGGACTTGAAAATTCTTTTAAAGATTTTGAATTTATAAATAATCTTCCCGGAAAGAAGATAATTCTGAAAGGCAACCATGATTATTGGTGGGCTACGATGAGTAAAATGCAGAAATTTTTCTCATCGAACAATTTTGATACGCTCAGTATTCTTTTTAATAATTGTTATCAATACGAAAAATACGGAATTTGCGGAACAAGAGGCTGGATAAGTATCGACGGCGATACTGAAAGTGAAAAAATAATGGCCAGAGAAGTGCAAAGACTTGAGGTTTCTATAAATTCTGCGATCGGACAGGGACTTGAACCGATTGTCTTTATGCACTATCCGCCTGTATATGGTGCGAGTTGTAATTACGATATACTTGATGTTCTGTACAGATATAATATCAAATGGTGTCTGTATGGGCATATTCATGGATACAGTCAGAGAAATGCTGTGACAGGTGTACATGATGGTGTGAGATACGATATGATTTCTAGTGATTTTCTACAATTTGCGCCTTTTAAAGTGTTGTAAATTATTAAAAACATAGAACAATCAAATTGACTATAGCCATAATAAATTTAATATGATATAATAGAATAGATGTTGTTTATAAAAATGGAGGACGTTTAAAATGAGTTTGAAATCATCAACAAATGTATCAGCAAATACACATGAATTAATATTGGAAATCAGCGCAGAGGATTTTAACAAAGCTATCCTTAAAGCTTATCAGAAAGAAAAGAACCAGATCCAGATAAAAGGCTTCAGAAAAGGAAAAGCTCCTCTCCAGATCATAGAAAAATACTATGGTGAAGAAGTATTCTTTGATTCAGCTATCAACGAATTCGCTGGAGCAGAAGTTTTTGCAGCAGTAGAAGAAGCTAAGCTTGACATAGTTGACAGACCTGCACTTGAAGTAGTATCAGCTTCTAAGGCTGACGGTGTAGTTCTTAAAGCTATATGCACAACAAGACCTGAAGTAAATGTTCCTGAATACAAGGGACTCAAGGCTCCTAAGGTTATCGACGCTGTAACAGATGATGTTATTGACGAACAGATCGAAGCAGCAAGAAAGCGTCAGGCTAGAATAATCACTGTAGAAGACAGAGAAGCTAAGATGGATGACGAAGTTCTTATCGACTTTGAAGGTTTCAAGGACGGCGTTGCATTTGATGGCGGTAAGGGCGAAGATTTCCCACTTACACTTGGCAGTCATCAGTTTATCCCTGGTTTTGAAGAACAGGTTGTTGGTCACAAGACAGGCGAAGAATTTGATATAGAAGTTGTTTTCCCTACAGACTATCAGATGAAGGAACTTGCAGGTGAAAAGGCAACATTCAAGATCAACCTCAAGGAAATCAGAACACAGGAACTCCCTGAATTTGACGATGAATTTGTAAAGGACGTTTCAGAATTTGAAACAGTTGACGAATATAAGGCTGACCTCAAGAGCAAGCTTGAAGAAAGCGCTCAGAAGAAGGCTGACGCACAGTTCGAAAATTATCTTTTCGAAACAATCATCAACAACCTCGAAGGTGAAATTCCGGAATGTATGTATGATCAGAAGATCGACAGAGAAATTCAGGAATTTGAAATGCGCTTAAAACAGAGTCAGATGAGTCTTGATCTCTACTTCCAGTACACAGGTATGGATCTTGACGATCTCAAGGCTACTTACAGAGACAGAGCAGTAAACGAAGTTAAGCTCAGACTTGCTCTTGAAAAGATTGTTGAACTTGAAAACATCACAGTAACAGAAGAAGAAGTTGAAAACGGACTCAAGGAAATCGCTGAGTCAAATAACCTTGATGTAGATCAGGTTAAGCGTATCATCAACGTTGCTGATTATGAGATGGATCTCAAGGTAGGCAAGGCAGCTGATATCGTTAAGGAAAATGCAGTAGTAGACAATACTCTTGCGCAGAAGGAAGAAGAAGCTGAGAAATAATATATTTTAAACATACTCCTGCTGTATACAAAAATTGACGGCAGGAGAATGTTTGATTATAAATATATTTTTAAAAAAAATTATATGAAACGAAAGGAAGATGGGATATGAGTTTAGTACCTGTTGTTGTTGAACAGACCAGCAGAGGAGAACGTTCCTATGATATTTATTCAAGACTTTTAAATGACAGAATCATTATGCTTTCAGAGGAAGTAAATGATGTTACAGCAAGTCTTGTAGTGGCACAGTTGCTTTATCTTGAAAGTCAGGATCCGGAAAAGGATATAAGTCTTTATATCAACAGTCCGGGCGGTTCAGTTACAGCCGGAATGGCCATAGTTGATACTATGAACTATGTAAAATGCGATGTTGCTACAATATGTATGGGTATGGCTGCATCTATGGGTGCGTTTATACTTTCATGCGGTGCTAAAGGCAAGAGATCTGCACTTCCTAACAGTGAAGTTATGATACATCAGCCTCTCGGCGGAATGCAGGGACAGGCTACAGATATCAAGATACATGCAGACAGAATCATCAAGATGAAAAAGAAGCTTAATGAAATGCTTGCTGAAAATACAGGTCAGCCACTTGAAGTAATTGAAAAGGATACTGAACGTGATAACTTCATGTCAGCAGAAGAAGCATGTGCTTATGGTCTTATAGACAAGGTTGTTGAAAAAAGATAAGGTTGGTGCTAGTTGATGGATAACGGTTTTAAAACATGCAGTTTCTGCGGTAAAGGAGAAAACCGTGTGAAGAGTATGTTTTCGTCCGGAGTTACGAATATCTGTGACGAATGCGTAATGTATTGCTACGATATAATCGCAGGTCCGATAGAGAAGGAACGTGAAAAGCCAAAGCAGAAATCGCCTAAAAAAAGCAGTGATTTTTCAATAAAACTCAAAAAGCCTGCCGAAATAAAAAAAGTTCTCGACCAGTATGTTATAGGACAGGATACTGCAAAGATAGCACTTTCAGTTTCTGTATACAATCATTACAAGAGACTTATGAGCAATGATGAAAGTGATGATGTTGAGATTCAGAAGAGTAATGTTCTTCTTCTCGGACCTACAGGTGTAGGTAAGACACTTCTTGCACAGACACTTGCAAAGACTCTTGATGTTCCTTTTGCGATAGCTGATGCTACCACTATTACTGAAGCAGGTTATGTTGGTGACGACGTTGAAAATGTTCTTTTACGTCTTATACAGGCTGCAAATTTTGATATAAAGGCTGCTGAAAGAGGAATTATTTACATTGATGAAATAGATAAGATAGCACGAAAATCCGAAAATACATCTATTACACGAGATGTAAGCGGTGAAGGTGTTCAGCAGGCACTTCTCAAAATAATAGAAGGTACTGTTTCAAATGTTCCTCCTCAGGGCGGAAGAAAACATCCTAATCAGGAGTTTATACGCATAGACACGAAAAATATTCTTTTCATATGCGGTGGTGCTTTTGATGGTCTTGAAAAAGCAATTATCAAGAGAACTAAAAAGACTTCGATAGGTTTCGGTTCAGATGTTGTATCAAATAAAGAAGATATGAACAATATCTTCAAGAAAGTAATACCACAGGACCTTGTTAAATATGGTATAGTTCCTGAACTTGTAGGTCGTCTTCCTCTCATAACAGTTCTTGATGAACTTGATGAACAGGCTTTGATAAAAATACTTACAGAGCCTAAAAATGCCCTTGTCAAGCAGTATGAAAAACTTTTTGACTATGATGGCATAGAGTTTGAGATACAGGAAGAAGCACTTAGTGAAATAGCTAAAAAAGCTATTGAACAGAAGACAGGTGCAAGAGGTCTGCGTGCTATAGTTGAAGGAATACTGATGGAAACAATGTTTGAAGCTCCTTCTAGTGACACAGTAAAGGTAACTGTAACAAAAGAATGCATTACTGAAAATGCAAAGCCTTTGTTAAAAGCAGAAACCAATAAACTCAAAAAAGCAATCAAAAAATAAATTACAAAAAAATTCCCTCTGTTTATTAAAACGAGAGGGAATTATTTTTAGACTTGAAAAATATGTCGAAGTATTATATAATAGATATATTACAGTAAAGAGGGTGGATTGATTGGAAAAAAATACAGATAAAGAAATTGTCAAAAAAGAATATGAAACGTATCCGGTTATCCCTATGAGAGGGGTAGTTGCATTTCCAAAACTTGTGGTTTCATTTGATGTAGTAAGAGACAAAACAATAAATGCTATGCACGCTGCTCTTAAAGGTGACAGAAAAGTTTTTGTGGTTACACAGAAAGAGGTCTTCAAAGAAGATCCCTCAAAAAGTGATTTATATAAAATAGGTGTTATTGCAGAGATAAGACAGGTTGTCAAGACACCCGACGGAGTTTACAGAGTACTTGTAGAAGGAATGAGCAAAGCCAAAATCGTTGACCTCGAAGAAGTTGAGAAAAATGATAATAAGTACCTTGAAGCATCTGTAAAGGGCGTCAATAACAATACACGAACAAAATTTGACGATGTTGAAATGGAAGCGCTTATGAGAACTTTAAAGGGAGCGTTTGAAAGATATTCAGAGTTTGTGCCTCGTATGCCGTCAGAACTGGTAAATTCAGTTATGTGTCAGGAGGACCCTGAAGAATTATTTGAAGATATCGTATTTAATATAAGTTTGCAGTATATTGAAAAACAGGAGCTTCTTGAACAGAATAACGTGCTGAACCGACTCACTATTTTGCTTGCTATTCTTTCTCGTGAAACAGAAGTACTTGAGATGGAGCATGCTATATATGATCAGGTAAAAGAATCTATGGGTCAGAATCAGCGTGAATTTATTCTTCGTGAACAGATGAAGGCAATATCTGCTCAGCTTGGCGAAGATGAAGATTTGACAGAAGAAATTTTTGACTACAATAAAAAGATAGAAGATCTTAAACTTGATAAAGAAACAGCTGATAAGTTACGCAAAGAAGTATCAAGACTTTCAAGACTCCCTGCTGCTTCACAGGAAGCTTTTGTTATAAAGAACTATATCGATACTGTTCTTTCGCTTCCATGGAATAAAGAAACCACAGTAAAGCTTGATATCAAAAAAGCAGAGAATGTTCTTGAAAAAGATCATTATGGTCTGAAAAAAGTTAAGGAACGCATACTTGAAAGTATAGCAGTCCATGCTATGAAACCTGATGTTACAGGTCAGATAATATGTCTTGTTGGACCTCCCGGAGTTGGTAAAACTTCTATAGGCCGTTCGATAGCAAAGGCACTTGGCAGAGAGTATGTAAGAATTTCACTCGGCGGTGTAAGAGATGAGTCTGATATAAGAGGACATCGAAAGACATATGTAGGAGCTATGCCGGGAAGGATCATAAATGCTATGATCCAGGCAAAGACAAAAAATCCTCTTATACTTTTTGACGAGCTTGATAAGATGAGCAATGATTTCAGAGGAGATCCTTCTGCTGCTATGCTTGAAGTTCTTGACAGCGAGCAGAACAAGGAATTCAGAGATCACTTTGTTGAACTTCCTTTTGATCTTAGCAAGGTTATGTTTATTACAACTGCAAATACTACAGAAACTATTCCTGCGCCTCTTCTTGACCGTATGGAAGTAATAGAAATAACAAGTTATACAAGAGATGAAAAGTTTCATATTGCCAAAAATCATCTTGTTCCGAAGCAACTCAAGAAAAATGGTCTCAAGGGTTCTCAGATAAAGATCACAGATGAGGGTATATTCAAACTTATTGATTCATATACAAAAGAAGCCGGTGTAAGAAATCTTGAAAGAAATATAGGTTCTCTTTGTCGTAAAACAGCTAAGGAAATAGTATATGGAAACTGTAAGAAGATAAAGTTTACAGATAAAAATATACACGATTATCTCGGAACTGAAAAATATCTTCCGGATGAAAAGACAGAGAAAGATGAAGTGGGTCTTGTAAACGGACTTGCATGGACATCTGTAGGCGGAGTTCTCATGCCTCTTGAAGTTATGATACTTGACGGAAAAGGAAATATCGAGATCACAGGTTCTCTTGGCGATGTTATGAAGGAAAGTGCAAAGATAGCAGTAAGTTATGCAAGAAGTGTTGCAGAGAAGTATTCTATAGACAAAGAATTCTATCAGAATAAAGATATACACATTCATGCACCCGAAGGCGCTGTTCCAAAAGACGGTCCATCGGCAGGTGTGACGATGATAACTGCTATGATCTCAGCTTTGTCAGAAAGAAAAGTAAAGAGCGAAGTAGCTATGACAGGTGAGATAACACTTCACGGAAAAGTTCTTCCGATAGGCGGTCTTCGTGAAAAGACAATGGCGGCATACAAGGACGGAATAAAAACTGTTATCATTCCTGAAAAGAACAGACCTGATCTTGAAGAAGTCGATGACGTTGTAAAGGAAAATGTAAATTTTGTTTTTGCAAAGACTATTCAGGATGTACTTGACAATGCTTTGATATAAAATAAATTTAAAAGGCTGCTATATATTTTTACAGCAGCCTTTGTTCTGAGTTTTTATTTGTGAAAGGAAATTTTTATGAATTATAATAAAGCTGAGTTTCACTCGTGCTATGGACTTTTTTCGCAGATTCCTGCATCTGACCGTCCTGAGATAGTATTTGCAGGCAGATCAAATGTAGGTAAGTCTACTCTCATTAATAAAATCTTCAACCGAAAATCCCTCGCCAGAGTAAGTTCTGTTCCGGGAAAGACAGCAACAATAAACTTCTATAAGTTAGAGGATATATTTTTTGTAGACCTTCCCGGATACGGATATGCCAAAGTTGCAAAAACTGAAAAGAAGAGATGGGCAGGGCTTATAGAAGGATATCTTAATGCTGACAGAAGTATAGAGCTTGTATTTTTACTTATTGATATGCGTCATGCACCGTCAGCGGATGACCTTCATATGATAGACTTTCTTATCGATGCAGGGCTTCCTTTTGTAATAATTCTTACTAAAGCTGATAAACTGAATAAGACAAATCGTGCAAAAATGCTGGAGGAGTTTTCAAAGACAATACCTTGTTTTGACGATATACACGTTATACCGTTTTCATCACAGACATTTGAAGGTGTTGAAGAAGTAAGAAGTATAATAGAGGAAACTGCAAACGGTGCTCTTGAAGCGATGAACGAAGAACAACAGTAATAAAAAAATATAGTGCCCTGCAAAGGACACTATATTTTTTTTAGAAAACTTGTTTTTTAGAAAATTTGTTTTTTATTTTGTTGAAAATATTTGAAAATATCTCTGCCAGTCCGCAGTACTTGTCAACTATAACTATTATCGCTGTTTCCTTATAGCTTGGTGGTTTTATTGTGAGCGGAAACATATGCTTTAAAATTATATCTTTTTCGCATTCACTGAGTTCAAAATGTGCAGAGGCGTTTTCGAGTGCTTTTTTAGGGTGTGTGATCCCATGGATCATACTTCTGTCTACGTGCCAGTCATAAAGAAAAAAATCGTGGAGCAGACCGGCTCTTGCACCGGCTCTTGCATCAAGTCCGAAAAATTTGCAGAGTCTGTAGTTGTAATATGATACATTAATGCAGTGCTGATAAGTAGTAGTAGTGCCGTGCTGGATATAGTCCTTCATCTTCAGAACAAGCTCGTGTGAGAGAAGGTCTTTTACTGTTTCATAATAATCTTTGCAAAGTTCATTGCTGATTAAATTTTTTTTTGATCCTATTGCGTACATTATTTATCATTCCTTGCTTTACTAAAAACACGATGTGAACCATATTGGTAGAAATAGCTTTAATTTATTATATCATTTTTAAATGAAAATATCAAGTTGCACAAAAAATATTTTTTTCATTTTTTGTGTAGCTATTTCTGAAGATGAAAAGTATTAATAGTGTAATGCGTAAAGTTAAAACTATGTAGAACAAGGAAGATAAAATATATTGAAGACTGTTATATTTTGTATAACAGCGACAGTGGGCGTATGTGCGTAGCATACGCCTGTTGTAATTTTAGCGTAGAATGGTTTGTTGATTTAAAACTATGGTTAATACTATTGACAATTTTATGATTTTAAGATAAAATATAAGTATGTGTATTTTGCTTTTGCGTCAAAATATACAGAGATTTTTTTATAGTTTTGTAAAATTATTTTTGGATCTGAAAATTAATATAAAGGTGGACTAAAACAAATGGGTTTAATGGAAAAAATATTCGGTTCATACAGCAAAAAGGAACTTGCACGAATTGAACCAATAAAGCAGGCAGTTCTTGATCTTGAAGAAGAATATTCAAAGTTATCAGAAAAAGAACTCAAAGGAAAAACACAGATTTTCAAGGACAGAGTAGCAGAAGGTGAGAGCCTTGATTCTATTCTTCCTGAAGCTCTTGCTACATGTAGAGAAGCAGCATTCCGAGTACTTGGCAAAAAGCCGTTCCCTGTACAGATCATCGGTGCTATAGTTCTTCATCAGGGACGTATAGCAGAAATGAAAACAGGTGAAGGTAAAACTCTCGTTGCTTGTCTTGCAGCTTATCTTAATGCACTTTCAGGACGTGGTGTTCACGTAGTAACAGTAAATGACTACCTTGCAAAATTTCAGTCCGAAGAAATGGGTAAGGTCTACAGATATCTTGGACTTACAATAGGTGTTATTCTTCATGGTCTTAACAATGATCAGAGAAGACGTGCTTACAACTGCGATATTACATATGCTACAAACAACGAACTCGGATTTGACTATCTGCGTGACAACATGGTAATATACAAAAAAGATATGGTTCAGAGAGAACCTAACTTTGCTATCGTCGATGAAGTTGACTCTATCCTCATAGACGAAGCAAGAACACCTCTTATCATATCAGGTCGTGGCGACAAATCAACAGAACTTTATGAGATCGTTGATAAATTTGCAAAGACACTCAAGTCTATCACTGTAGTTGAGATGGACGATAAGGAAGACCAGGATGAACTTAATCAGGAATACGATTATATCATAGATGAAAAGGCAAAATCAGCTACAATTACACGTACAGGTGTAAAGAAGGCTGAAAAGCACTTCAACGTTGAAAACCTTATGGATTCTGAAAATATGACACTTCTCCACCATATAAATCAGGCTCTTAAAGCAAATGGTATCATGAAGCGTGATATTGACTACGTTGTAAAGGACGAAGAAGTAGTTATCGTTGACGAATTTACAGGTCGTCTTATGATGGGCAGACGTTTTAACGACGGTTTGCATCAGGCTATCGAAGCTAAGGAAGGCGTTAAGGTTGCTCACGAATCAAAGACACTTGCTACTATAACATTCCAGAACTATTTCAGACTTTACTCAAAGCTTTCAGGTATGACAGGTACAGCTATGACAGAAGAAGACGAATTCAAGGAAATTTACAAGCTTGACGTTATTTCTGTTCCTACAAACAGACCTGTACAGAGAATAGACCATTCAGACCAGGTATACAGAACAGAAAAGGGTAAGTTCCAGGCAGTTATAGACCAGATAGTTGAATGTAACAAGAAGGGTCAGCCTGTACTCGTAGGTACTATTTCCATAGAAAAGTCAGAAGTTCTTTCTGCACTTCTCAAGAAAAAAGGAGTAAAACACTCAGTACTTAATGCAAAACAGCATGAGAGAGAAGCTGAAATAGTAGCTCAGGCAGGTAAATTTGGTGCTGTAACCATTGCTACAAACATGGCAGGACGAGGAACAGACATTCTTCTCGGTGGTAACGCAGAGTTCCAGGCAAAAGCTGAAATGAGAAAGATGGAATATGAAGAAGATGTTATAAATGAAGCTGTTGGCTATGCTGAAACAGATAACGAAGTTATACTTGCAGCACGTAAGGTTTACAGAGAACTGTATGAGAAGTACAGCAACGAAGTAAAGGAAAAAGCAGTAGCTGTAAGAGAAGCTGGCGGTCTTTTCATTATAGGTACAGAAAGACATGAATCACGTCGTATAGATAACCAGCTCAGAGGACGTTCAGGACGTCAGGGTGACCAGGGTGAAAGCCGTTTCTTCCTTTCTCTTGAAGATGATCTTATGCGTATATTTGCGGCAGACAGAATTGAATCAATGATGAAGACACTCAATGTTGAAGAAACTATGCCTATCGAAAGTAAGTTCCTCACAAAGATGATCGAATCATCACAGAAGAAGGTTGAAGGACGTAACTTCAGCATAAGAAAGAATGTCCTTAACTATGATGACGTAATGAACAAACAGCGTGAGATAATCTATGATCAGAGAGCAAAGGTTCTTAACGGTGACGATCTTCATGACAGCATCATAAAGATGATGAAGGATCTTGTTGAGTCTACAGTTGACAGATATCTTCTTGAAGATGGTGAGGATAAGGAAAACTGGAACCTCATCGGTCTTAAAGAATATTTCCTTAACTGGATAACAACTGAAGATGACTTCAAGGAATATGAAGAAGATGAAAACAAACTTGAAGACGTAACAAAACAGCAGATTATTGATATGCTTACAGAAAGAGTTCTCAAGATATATGCTGATAAGGAAGAAGAAGTAGGAAAAGAAGTTATCAGAGAACTTGAAAGAGTTATGCTCCTCAGAGTTGTTGACTCCAAGTGGACTACACATATAGACGATATGGACGAACTCAAAAAGGGTATCTCACTCAGAGCTTACGGACAGAAAAACCCTGTTGTTGAATACAGATATGAAGGTTTTGAGATGTTTGATGCTATGGTTGAGTCTATACGTGAAGATACAGTAAGAATGATTCTCACAGTAAGAATCAACAAAAATGCTGTTCCTCAGCGTGTACAGGTAAATAAGCCTGATGCACCAAATGCAGGAAGCGGTGACGGAAGCTTTACAGCAAAAGCTTCAAAGAAAATAAACGACAACGATCCTTGTCCGTGCGGAAGCGGAAAGAAATATAAAAAGTGCTGTGGTCTTGAAGAAGCTAAAGGTTGATAAGAGAAAAGTTTAGGTTGTTTGTGGAAGGAGTTTGTAAATGCTGAAAGATATCTGTAAAGATGAACTGGAAAAAAGTATTATTCCGTTCTGGAATAAGCTGAAAGATGCCAGAGGCGGATTTTATGGTCAGGTAACTCTTGACCTCGATATCCTCAGAGATGCACCTAAGGGTGTTATCCTGCATTCAAGAATATTATGGTTTTATTCAGCAGCTTATAATGTTACAGGAAATAAAGCTCTTCTTGAATATGCTGAACATGCGTTCAATTTTATTTCTGAAAAATGTTATGATAATGAGTTTGGCGGAGTATACTGGATGATGGACGCAGAAGGCGAGCCGTTTGATGATATGAAACACACTTATAATCAGGCATTTGCGATCTATGGACTCGCTGAATATTATAAGGCTTCGGGAAATGAAAAGGCAAGAGCGCTTGCACTCAGAATTTTTGATGATATTGAAACAAAGGCCGTTGATGAATACGGATATATGGAGGCATTTACAAGAAACTGGTTCCCTAAAGGAAACGAACAGCTTTCTGAAAACGGACTTCAGGCTGACAAGACTATGAATACGACACTTCACATCATGGAAGCATATACAGAGCTTTACAGAATAACAAAGTCTGAAAAAGTAGGTAAGCGTCTTCAGTATGCACTTGATCTTATGACAGACAAAGTCTATGATAAAGACAACCACATGATGAAGGTTTTCTTCAACCGACGTTTTGAACTTATAGGTGATATACACTCATACGGTCATGATATAGAAGCCAGCTGGCTTATAGACAGAGCGTGTGAAGTTCTTGGCAGTAAAGAATATTCTGAAAAAACAGCAGGTATCACAGCTGATATAGCCGGTAATATACTTGATATTGCTTATGAAAACAATTCTCTTAACAACGAAAGAGATGGCGAAAATATAAACAAGAATCGTATATGGTGGGTACAGGCAGAGGCAGTTGTCGGATTTGTCAATGCTTATCAGAGAACCGGTGAAAAGAAATATCTTGATGCCGCACAGAATATACTTGAATATATCATGAAATACCAGAAAGATAAGCGAGAGGGAAGCGAATGGTTTCCGGAGCTTGAACCTGATGGTACGATGATAAAAGACGCAAAGGATCCGATGCTCGCAGGACCTTGGAAATGTCCTTATCACAACGGAAGAATGTGTCTTGAAATCATAAAAAGAAATGTAGATTAATGTTAAAAAGCAGATGTAGAAAAATCGTTTGATTTTGTATACATCTGCTTTTATTTTCAAAAAAACTAGTATTGATATATAATTTATTGTACAAAATAAATAAAATAACATATTATGATTTGGAATTTGAGATGAAATTTAATGTAAAGTATTGTGTTAAACGAACGAAAGTGTTATAATAAATTACATAATTATTGTACAAATCAACGTAAAGGGGAAATGTGATATGACTAAAGATACAGCTACAATAAAAAATATTGCTCTGGCAGGACATAACGGTTCAGGTAAGACTTCTCTGGCAGAGGCATTACTTTATAAGGCAGGAGTTATAGAACGTCTTGGTAAGACAGCTGAGGGAAACACGATTTGTGACTATGATCCGGAGGAAATAAAGAGAAAAGTAACTATAAATACATCAGTTGCAAATTTTGTAACTGACAGTATAAAAATAAATCTCATCGATACTCCCGGATTATTTGATTTTGAAGGCAGCATGAGAGAGGGTATCACTGCTGCAGGAACAGTAATGATCACTGTTTCAGGTAAATCAGGAGTAAAGGTAGGAACAAAGAAAGCTTACAGTTATGCTGAAAAACTCAACAAATCAAGAGTATTTGTTATAACAAAGCTTGATGATCCTAACGCAAACTTCTACAACACACTTACAGAACTTAAGACAGTTTTCGGTCCGACTGTATGCCCGGTAGTTGTTCCGGTTATTCAGAACAGTGAGATCGTAAGTTATATAAACCTTATCGAAATGAAAGCATACAAGTATGATGATAAGGGTAATGCAGTTGAAACAGAAATGCCAAACGGCGATATCGCAAACAATGATAAGATGGATTACAGACTTGACGGTCTTATTCAGGCTGTCAGTGAAGCCGTTGCAGAAACTGATGATGAACTCATGGAAAAATTCTTTGAAGGTGTTGCATTTACACAGAAAGAACTTACTGATGGTATCCACAAAGGTATAAACAGCGGTAAGATAACACCTGTACTTTGTGCTTCATCAACAACACTTGCAGGTATAGATATGATACTGAAGGAAATGTCACTCCTTCTTCCGTCACCTCTTGAAGTTGCAAAGCCTGTAGCATCAGATATAAACGGTGATCCTGTTGAAATAGAATGTTCTGTTTCCGAACCGCTTTCAGCATTTGTATTTAAGACAATTGTCGATCCTTTTGTAGGAAAGATGTCATTTATAAAAGTTTACTCCGGTAAGATCACTTCGGGCAAAGAGATCATAAATGCCGTGACAGGTACTACTGAAAAGGTAGGAAAACTTTATAATATGTGCGGAAAGAAGCAGGAAGAAGTAACTGAAGCGATGGCAGGCGATATCGTAATAGCTACAAAGATGAATATAAACACTTCAGATACATTATGTGATCCTTCAAGAGTTGTTAAGTTTGATCATATCGAATATCCAAGAGCTTGTTATTCAATGGCTGTAAAGTCAAAGGCTCAGGGAGATGAGAGTAAGATATCAAGTGGTATCACAAAGCTTCTTGAAGAAGATCCTACACTTACATATGTTCAGGATCCTTCAACATTGGAGCAGGTACTGAGCGGACTTGGCGATCAGCATCTTGAAATAGCAGTAGCAAAGCTCAAAGGAAAATTCGGTGCAGATGTTATTCTTACAGTTCCGAAGATCGCTTACAAGGAAACTATCCGTAAGAAAGTAAAGGTTGAAGGAAAACATAAGAAACAGAGTGGCGGACATGGACAGTATGGTCATGTATGGATGGAATTTGAGCCGACTGTAGGCGAAGATCTTGTATTTGAAGAACGTGTATTTGGTGGTGCAGTTCCTAAGAACTACTTCCCGGCTGTTGAAAAGGGTATCCTTGACAGCATGAAGAAAGGCGTTCTTGCAGGTTGCCCTGTAGTAGGACTTAAAGCTATCCTTGTAGATGGTTCATACCACCCGGTTGACTCTTCTGAACTTGCATTCAAGACAGCAGCTTCAATCGCATACAAAGAAGGTCTTAAACAGGCAGATCCTGTACTTCTCGAACCTATAGGAAATCTTTCTGTAAGAGTTGAAGATGATAAAACAGGTGATGTTATGGGTGAACTCAACAAACGTCGCGGAAGAATGCTCGGCATGAATCCTCTCGAAAACGGAATGACAGAAATACTCGCTGATGTTCCTATGAGAGAAATGCACGACTTTACAACATATCTCAAACAGACAACAAGAGGTATGGGTGACTTTACATATGATTTTGTAAGATATGAACAGCTCCCTGCAAACCTTGTTTCTGAAGTAATAGTTGCTCTTAATAATTCAAATGAATAATCAATAAAATTGATCAGACCCCTGAAATAAGAAAATTCAGGGGTCTGAAACTATAATTATTACATTGTTTATTTGCAAACTACGTAAGCCTAATGCGTATCATTTACTATAAGATCAATCTTTATACTCAGAAAGCGTTATACCGTTTTCGCCGAGTGGTATCTCATGGTCAAGACCTACGAATTTTCCGTTGTCGTCCTGCCAGAGAACTTCTTTTACAAAGGCGTACTTTTCTTCGTCCCATGTGGTGAAGTCGTCGAGGACAAGGCCGCCTGTATCGCCGGAGTTGGCGTTGAAGCACCAGAATGTGTGGTGGAGTTTGTAGTTCTGTATAAGTTCACGGCAGTATGTCATCCAGGTGATATTTGGTTCTTTCATAAATCCGCCCCATTCGCCTATGAGAAGCGGAGCTTTCTTTTTATCGTATATATAGAACCAGTTGTCGTACCAGCAGTCTTCCATGAGAGAGTCGTAGTCGTAGTCACCCTTGAACCATGGCTGCTGATAAACTGTCGGGCCGTAGTCGTGAGGAGAGTATACAAGTTTGTCGTTGTATTTTCCGAGGTCTACAGGGTTGTCGGCAACACCACGGAGATTTCCGCCCCACCAGTTGAAGAAATAGTCGTCTTCATTTGTAGAAGCAAAGTCGCCGTTTGATTTTATATCTTTAGGGTATATTTCGATACCTTCAACCATTATAAGAAGGTTCGGGTTTTTATCGAGTACAGCAAGACCAGCTTTTTCGGCTATGTATTTCCAGTTATCAGGGTCTTTTGAATCGTCCCATTTTGCTCTTGGAGATTCGTTGTGTTTTCCGTGAGGTTCGTTTTCAAGGTCTATGGCTATGATAGTGTCGTCATTTTTGTAGCGTTCTGCTATCCATTCAAGGCCTCTTATGTAGTCATCTTCAGATATCTTGCTGTCATACCACATAGGATAAACGTGACCTGAAGCGTCTGTAGAAGCACAGTGGAAGTCTATCATTATCTTTATTCCGTTTGCACGGCACTGACCTATCACATAGTCAAATATTTCAAGGCTGTTCATACCTACAAGATATGAGTTTGTAGCCTGATTGAAGTTTGCCATAGGGATATCGCCGTCTTCCCACTGGTTTACAAGCTCTGTTGAGATCGGTATTCTGAGAAGGTTGAAGCCGTGATCGGCAATGGCGTTTATTGATGTGTTTAGGTCGGCAGCCCACAGACCATCAAATATGTTTGTGCCTGTATTGTAGCCAAACCAGTTACAGCCTGTAAGCCAGACTTCCTTGCCGTCAGAGTCTACTATCTTGTTTTTCTTTACGTAGAGCCAGTCGTCAGTTGTAGGTTCAGGAACTTCTTTTGCATTAGGTGATGAAGCGGCAACCGATGAACCTGTATTATTATTGTTGTTATTGTTGTTTTGATTTCCTGAATTATTTGATACGGCTGATTTTACACTGTTAGAGGAAAATACAGCGGAAGAAGCGTCAACAGGAGAAGAGGAAGCGATCTGTATTCCAAGATTTACAGAACCGTTTGAGATGATATTTCCTGTATTTGCATCAGGTGTGATGGTCATAGTTGAACCGTCTATCTCATATGAAAGTCCCCATGAATTTTTTACAACAGCATCTTCTGATACATTAAGGGTGATAGTCCAGTCAGAGATAGTATCAGCCTGTTTGTTGGTTATACTGCCATCAAGCTGATAGATGGTGTTGTCACCTTCAGGCCAGCTGTTGCTGTTTGTGAAGTTAAAAAGTACATCAGAACTGCTGTCTTTTTTATCCTCGTCTTCATTATCTTTTTTATTGTCGTCTTTTTTCTTTTTGTCCTCGTCATCTTTTTCTTTATCATCATTATTTTTATCTTTGTCTTCATCGTCTTCTTCTGAAGAACTGTCTTTTTCATCATCTTCTTTATCGTTTTTGTCTTCTTTATCTGAAGAACTGCTTGAAGAATTTTTGGAAGCTGTGCTGTTTTCCTCGTTGTCGCATCCAGTAAATAAGAGAGTTGAACCTGCAAGACAAAGCGACATTATAAATGCCGTAAATTTACGTAAATTATTCAACTTTATACATACCCTTTCAATTTTTATTTTAAGAAAATTTTATGCTAAATAAATTTTTTTGCGCCGGATATAACTTATTTTATATCATAAATTTTACTTTGTCAAACGTAAACAGCGCCTTTGCTGTTAATTCATCTAAATAGATAATATCTCATATTATATTTATTGTATTTTTTGTGTTAAAAAATATATACTGTATAATAGGAAACTACACAAATTTTATTTTGATTTTAATGAGATTTTAATTTTTTTAATCTCATAATTATGTTGAAAAAACTTTATTTTATGGTATAATTATATTATACGATTATACATGTTACAGCTATGGTAAACTGCTGAAGCTGATTCACAACATATGGAGAGAAGAATTTTATGGATAATAATTATGATGTTATTATTGTAGGAGGAGGAGTTGCAGGATTATATGCTGCGATCAATCTTCCGGAGAGTCTTAAAGTGCTTGTTCTGTCTAAGAGAGAGCTTACCTTGTGTAATTCATCGCTCGCACAGGGAGGAATCGCAGGTGTGTATGATTCTCCTAATGATAATATTCAGTTACATCAAAACGATACACTGATTGCCGGAGGTTTTAAAAACAACAACGAAACAGTTCATATACTTGTGAGTGAAGCTGCTTATGATATAGAAAATATCATAAATCTCGGAGTGGAATTTGATAAAAATTCAGATGGAACTCTGCACAGAACTCTTGAGGGCGGACACTGCAGACGCCGTATTTTTCATCACAAGGATGCGACAGGTTTTGAAGTGGTTACAAAGCTTATTGCACATGTTAAGAGTCGGGAAAATATAACTGTTCTTGAAAATGCACTTATGTGCGGTATCAATAAGACTGATACAGGTTTTTCTGTCAATGTTCTTTTGGAAGAAAGCTATAAAGTATTTAACAGCCATTTTCTTATACTGGCTACAGGCGGTATAGGAAGAGTTTACGAATATACTACAAATTCTGCTATTGCAACAGGTGATGGAATAGCAATGGCACATATGCTCGGAGCAAATATAAAAAATCTTAGCTTTATACAATTTCACCCGACTGCGTTCAACAACAGGCACACAAGAGAGTGTTTTCTGATTTCGGAGGCAGTTCGTGGAGAAGGGGCATATCTGCTCAATTGTCATGGTGAGAGATTTATGCACAACTATGACGACAGACTTGAGCTTGCACCTCGTGATGTTGTTTCACACGCTATAATACTCGAAAGCCGTAAACAAAACTCAACCGAATTTTTCCTTGATATAACACACAAGGATCCTGAGTTTCTTGTAAACAGATTTCCTATGATATATCAGAACCTTCTCTCGCAGGGTTATGATCTTACCAAAGACAGAATACCGATATTTCCTTGTCAGCACTATCTTATGGGCGGTATCGATGTTAATGAAAACTCGATGACACGTATACAGGGACTTTATGCGGTAGGTGAATGTTCTCATACAGGAGTACACGGAAACAACAGACTTGCAAGCAACTCTCTTCTTGAAGCTCTCGTATTTTCAAGACGTGCGGCATTGGATATAAGTGAGCGTCATAAGTCATGTTCAGACAAATTTGAAGAATCTGCTTTTGAGTCTATAAATAACAAGAAAACGATACCGAGCGGTATCAGAACAGAGATAAGAAAAATTTTACAGCAGTGTTATTTTGTAATTCCCGATAAGGAAGCTGTAATAAAAGGTTTTGAGCGAATAAAAGAACTTAACCTTATGCTGAGTACGGGCGAATTTTTACCTGATTCAAATTTTGTTGAAGCACGTTCGCTTGCTACAGTTGCATATCTCATTTTAAAAGAAGTAATTTAAAATATAAAAAAATTGAGGATGAATAAATATGAAGTTATCACAGAGCTATATTGACGATATAATAAAGACGGCGCTTTCTGAGGACATCAATTATATTGATGTGACAACAGACAATTTACTTGATGATACTCATCAGAGCGAAGCGTATTACGTTGCCAAAGATGATGGGATACTTTGTGGGATAGAAATAGCAAAAAGGGTTTTTGAGATCGTCGGAGGAGATGTGCAGTTCAATATCAATATCCCTGACGGACAGCAGGTGAAAAAAGGGGATATCATAGCTACTATGAGCGGTTCTACAAGAACACTTCTCAAGGGTGAGCGTACAGCACTCAATATATTGCAGCATATGTCAGGAATAGCTACATCTACATACAAATGTACCGAGCTTGTCAAGGGTACATCTGCTATGGTAACAGATACAAGAAAAACTCTGCCGGGTCTTCGTGCTCTTCAGAAGTATGCTGTTACTGCCGGTGGCGGAAGAAATCACCGTTACAATCTTTCGGACGGAGCTATGCTAAAAGACAATCATATAGACGCATATGGCGGGATCACACAGGCTGTAAAGGCTCTCAGAGAAAAGATAGGCCATATGGTAAAGATCGAGGTAGAAGTAAGAAATATAGAAGAATTAAACGAAGCACTCTCAGCCGGTGCTGATGTCATTATGCTTGATAATATGAATTGTGATGAAATGAAGAAAGCTGTTGAGATAACAAACGGAGCAGCGATGCTTGAAGCTTCAGGAAACATTACAGATGAAAATATCAGAGATGTCGCATTGACAGGTGTAAATATTATTTCTTTGGGTGCTTTGACACATTCAGTAAAATGTTTTGATATATCAATGAAAATAAAAACAAAGAAATAAGAAAAAATAATACACAGGAAGTGATTTAAATTGGATAGTTTATTTGATAGCTTTAAGAGTAATTATGCAAATGATTCTTATCGTATCTTGTGTACGGTAAGTGCATCGGTTAAAGAAACATTTTTCTATGTACAGGAAGTCGGTTATCTGAATGTAATAAAGCCGTACAATACTATACGTGACAATCTTGATTCGTTTTTGTTTGTTATAGTGCTTGATGGCAAGGGTGAACTTGTTTACAATAACAGAACATATTCACTTTCAAAAGGCTGTTGTTTTCTCATAGATTGTCTTAAACCACATTCATACAAGAGTAGCCTGAGTGATCCGTGGAAGCTTTTATGGCTTCATTTTAACGGACCGAATGCACGAGGATATTATGAATATTTCGCAAATGCGTATATAAATGTAATTCATCCTGAGATGATAGATCCTTTTGAAGATCTCATGCGTCAGCTTATCGAGATAAATACAAAGCATGATTCGTCAACTGAAGTACGTTCTTCAAAAATAATTGTCGAACTTCTTACTCTCATGATGACATTCAAGAAAAATGACACGATATATACTTCTCAGATAGTAAGAAAACTTGCTGAGATCAGGCGATATATAAACAGAAATTATACCAGTGATATTTATCTGGAAACAATATGCGAAAAATTCAGCATAAGTAAGTTCCATCTTACAAAGGAATTTAAAAAAGCTTATGGAATAACGATAGCAAAGTATATAATGCAGAAGAGAATAGGAAATGCCAAGTGGCTTCTGAAATATTCCGACAAGACTCTTGAAGAAATTTCAGTTGCGTGCGGTTTCTATGATACCTGTTATTTTAATAAGCAGTTCAAGGCAATAGAATGCACTACACCATATAAATACAGAAAAGCATGGCTTGAAAAAGACCTTGAGATAAAAACAGAAGATGATTGATATTAGGTAGTGGAGGCAAAAAAATGAAATATCTTGAAGATAAGCGAATGCGTTCTTTTCTTCTGATAGGTGTTATTCTGGTTGCGTTTGCATTTCTGTTCATCAAGTATGATGGATTTATGAAGGCAGTAGATAAGCTTATCAATGTAGCCAAACCGGTTATCATAGGAGGATTTATAGCATTTGCTTTGAAGAAACCGCTTGATATGATAAGTAAGCGGTATGAAAAAATATATGATAATATTTATAAGGCGAAACTCGAAAAGATAAAAAGGCAGAACAGAGGAGTCCTTCCCGATGAACTTCCGCCGAGAAGTACACTTCCGTTCAAGCTTTCTATAGTGACTGTATATATATGTGTCATTCTTTTTCTGGCGCTTCTTATGGTTATTATAGTTCCTCAGGTAGCAAAGAGCATAGGAGATTTTTCTGAAAACTTTGATGTGTACTACAGGAACATAGAGAGTATCGTAAACAAGTATTATAAAAATAATGATGATACCATAGCAAAATGGATAGAGGAGCTTGATATACTTCCTAAGCTTTACAGTCTTTCTTCTCACATACCTACTATTCTTATGAAAACTTTTGGTGCTACGGCAAATTTTGTAGGTTCTGTGATCGATATTGTACTCGGCGTTATTTTGTCGGTGTACATTATGGCTGAGAAAAATCACCTCAGTGAGCAGGGAAAAAAACTCGGAAAGAGATTTTGCAAACCTGATAAGTACGCTCTTATCACAAAGTATCTTAATCTCATTTCTGACAAATTTTCAAGCTTTATAAGCGGTCAGCTTACAGAAGCTTTTGTACTCGGTGTTATGTGTTTTATAGGAATGACTGTTCTGGGATTTGACTATGCATTGCTCATAAGTGTTATAATAGGTCTTACAAATCTCATACCTATAGTCGGTCCGATAATAGGTACTATTCCGGGAGCAATAATTCTTCTGCTTGCAAATCCAAAAGACGCAATATGGTTTGTGGTTTTTGTAATCATTCTTCAGCAGATAGAATCAAACCTTATTTATCCTAAGGTTGTAGGAAATTCGATGGGATTGCCTTCACTCTGGGTATCGGTTGCGGTTATAGTAGGCGGAGGCCTTCAGGGTGTGTTTGGCATGATAGTAGCCATTCCGCTCATGTCAGTAGTATACACTGTTTTAAAAGAAGAAGTTGAAAAACCAAATCCCGCTTCTTCAGGAGAAAGCAGTTAATAAACCTGAGTTTTATTATATAAAAATAAGCCTTCAGATTTTTCTAAGAGTTTTTGAAAAATCTGAAGGTTTTATTTTTATTGTTTGATTTGTTCGGGTGGTATCAGACTGTAGTCGTACATTACTTCTGATTTATTGTCCAGTACAAGAATCTGTGATATAAGTTTTCCACTTTTTTTGTCAATAGTATTTTTATATATTTTTGATATTCTGAAATATTTATTATTTATTTTTTTAAAATGATGATCTTTTTCTTCAAGCTCATATCTGTACGGAAATTCTGAATCGCATCGCAGTTCGCCGTATAGTTTTTCATCTTCACACCATAGTAAAAGCTGTACATCTTTGTCAGTGTTGTTTTTAAATCTGAAATCCATATAGTTATAGTTGACTGATGTACCGGCACTGAATGGGATTCTTTTTCCGTTATCAGGTGCAAGTGCGTCTGAATGTTCATGAAATTCGGTAACTTCGAGCGGACTGTGCATTATTAGCAGATTTATGGTATTGCTGAGGTTACAAAGTCCACCGCCTATACCTGCACGTATTTTTCCGTTTGTAAGCACACGACCGTCTTTGTATCCTTTTCGTTTGGTTGTTTTTCCTATTGATTTCCAGAAAGAAAAAGTTTCTCCAGGATGTATTATCATTTTATTTATACTTTTACAGGCTATTTCAATATTTACAGCTTTATTTTCCTGAAGCTTTATATCTATTCCTTTTCCTCTTTTTATGAGCCCTGAACTTGTTGAGGATATAACATTGGAAAGTTTTCGGTCTGAAAAATTTTTTGAAAAAGTTTCTTTTTCTTTAATGTTTTTGATATTACGTTTTAGTATTTCTTTTTTTTCGGAAATAGCAAAGCATATCGGATGTATATCGCAAAATAACTTTCTTGAAGACATTTGTGTCGGACTCCTTTTTTTCAAAGTTCTCTGGTAATGTTATTAAAAATATTAAACTTAATAAAAATAATATAAAATTTTATTAAAACATATTTTATTTATTGTTCAACCCAGGACTAACCCAAGTTTACTACAACTGGGTGTAACACACACCCTATATCCCATTTTATTGGGAATACTTTCTTTAATATCTGATATGCACCGTTTAAGTCTGCATTTATCAGCTTATTTTCGTTTGTTCTGAATAAACCCCTGTGTACTCTTCTGGATTTATTGTAATTCTCTTTTACCGGTTCTTCATTATCTATAAAACTCGTTCCGCTTGTATAGCTCTCTTCGGTCTCTATGACGGCTATACCATATTCTTCTGCTTTGTAACGAATCATATCTATAAATCTTGTAAAAGGGATCTGCACGAAAGTCTGATTATTTTTCCGACCAATATCAGCGTGTTGTTTCCACTCTTTGTTGTTGCCTACAACAATGGTATTGATGTTGTTTTCTCTGCAATAATCAACGATATATCTGCTCGCTTTGTGCAGATAATCTTCTATTTTTGAATTGCGTTTTACCGTTAGTTTATGCATTCTTAAAGAGTAATCGTTATTGTTCATTCTTTTTGCAACTTCTCGATAATGACTGATTTTTTTATTATAGTATTTGTTCATTGACTTTAACGGCTTACCGTTAATAATAAAAGCTTTGTCTGATATGTTATTGCAAACAGTAGCAAGGTTATTCACACCTATATCAATTCCTATATATCTGTTGTTATCGGACTTTTCTTCTAAAACAGCTACTGTGTACACCACTTCCACGACTATTCTGTTTCTTCTTGGCAAAAAACGAACCTGTTGAAATGATACTGCATTATCGTTTTTAATAAATTCGGGAGTTATTTCAAAACCGCAGAATGTTTTTGGAAACTTGATTTTTCCGTTCTGTAGTTTGCAGTTCTGATTGGTAAGTATAAGGATATATTGACCGTCTTTTTTAAGATATTTCGGTAATTTGGGTCTGCCGAGATATTTATCTTTGTGCTTTTTCCAGTCTTTTATACTCTTAAAAAACGATTTCCAGTTCTTGCAGAGCAGTCTTAACGTTTGTTGTGCTGTCTGTGCGGTGGGCATGCTTTGATAATCAGGATAATCATAGTCTTTTTTCAGGATTTTATCAAGTTCTCCGTAACTGACTAAAATATTTTCTTTGGCAAACTTGTTACGAATTATATAGTTTGCATGATTATACAGATTTTTAGACTTATGACAGAAATCCATCAGCATAGGAAAATAACTGCATGATGATTTTATTACATGTTTTTCTACTCTTGTAGCTGTTATTAGTTCACTCATTTTTTACAGATCACCTCTTTTATAAAAATTTCAATATATATTTTATTATTTTAAATATTATTTGCTACTATATCACCGAGTCGGTGACGGTATGCGGAAATTTTGTATGTTTTAAGAATCATTTTTTCAACAAATCTTCTTTTGCCAAATTTTCTTTCATCGGGCAGACGTATAAAATCTACCAGTATATTTGGAATGTCACATCTGTTTGCACCAAGTATATCAGTAAATATCTGATCGCCTATGCATATAATTTTTTCTTTACTGATATTAAGTGATTTTACAGCATTTATATAACAGCTTTTTTCAGGTTTGTTAGCGTCACATATATAAGGTGTGTCGATATTTTCTATAAATCTCTGTACTCTTGGTTCATCATTGTTGGTGAGGAGAAGTGTTTTAAAACCGATTTTTTTTATATATGAAAATAAATTATCGATTTTCTGATTTGAATTGTCACCATGATGTACTAGAGTGTTGTCTATGTCAAATACAAGACCTCTGAAACCTTGTTGATATAATTTTTCATAGTCGATATCAAAAACACTTTTTACATGTTCATACGGATAAAATTTTTTCAGCATTTTTCCACCCCGGCTTATACACATCATTATTTTGAATATATTCACAAACCTTGTTTATTTGTTCACAAAATGTTCCGTCAAACTTATTTTTAAAGAAAGCACTTCCTACAGTAAAAGCCCATGGAGAAGAGCTTCTTATAAAATCAAGTTTCTCAAAATTGTCTATACTGCCGGCTATGCATATAGGTGCATTTACTGCACAAATGAATTTATTGATAAGTGTCTGTTGATTTCCTGTATAACGATATCCGAGCAGGTCAAATCCATATACCCCTTTTTTTTGGAGAGCGTATGCCTGTTCTATCATTTCATCAATATCTCCGTTTAAAACAGACGGGCGTTCTGTAACTTCTCCGACAAATGGCATATATCTGATATTGTTTTCAATGCATATTTCATTTACAGAATCAAAAAAATAAGTTCCCATTAGTATGTCGCAATTACATTCTACAGCAATTTTTGTACCATCGATACATTCTTTTTCATTGTATGAAACTACTTCAAGGATTGTTTTTTTATTGTATTTTTTCATATAAGAATAAAGTTTTTTCATATCAGAAACAGGAAGAGGTGCTTCTTTCATACCCCAGTATTCAGCGTTTGAGTATTTGCAACACTCAAAAATATTGTATGCATCAGCAGAGGTGTAGTCATCGGTTGTGAGCATAACGATAAGGTTAGGATGGTTTATCATAGTTTGATACCTCGGTTTGTCCAAACAAAGCAATAACTATTTTAAACTCATAGTTATTGCTTTAAGTTTTTATTAATAAATCTCGTGTCCGTTATAATGTTTCTTTATATTTTCACTTGAACCATAAGTGAAGCATATAGCAATATTGATAACAAGAACAAGTACATAATATAACCATGATATGCCCGAAGCTTTTGCAAATCCGACAAATATTCCGGGGACTACATGTAAAATGGTTATAAGTGTAAATATGGTGGATGATGCTTTATGGGCAGAAGGTGATTTTATAAACATCACAACTGCTCCTATCATCAGGGCAACACCAACAAGTACATAGTATCCATTGAATGATTCTATGATACCCGGTGTGCTTTCTTTAAGAGCACCACCTGAAAAGAGTATGGCAAACAGTCCTGATAAAAGTCCGATAACGGCAAGTAGGATAACTGTTTTAGCACCTTTCTTTGCCATGTCTGATTCTTTTTCACGCATAAATTCTCTGTAGACTTCACGGCTTTTTTCCTGATCAAAACTATCCGGAACAGAACTGAGAGAACTTTTTATCGCTCTGTCTACAGCCTGTTTTTTTGCGGCTTCTATGTCCGGATCAACATATTTCGGAACATATCTTTGTGTCGGTGGTGGTTCATCATCAAGCATCGGTTTTTGCACATCGTCAAGACTGTGATTTAGCTGAGATGCATTATTTTGCTGTGGAGCAGAACCATACTGCTGATACTGAGGAGTACTCTGAGCCTGAGTGTTCTGAGCAGAACCGTACTGCTGATACTGAGGAGTACTCTGAGTCTGAGTGTTCTGAGCAGAGCCATACTGCTGATACTGAGGAGTACTCTGAGCCTGAGCGCTTTGTGGAGTGCCGTACTGCTGATACTGAGGAGTACTCTGAGCCTGAGCATTCTGAGCAGAGCCATACTGCTGATACTGAGGAGTACTCTGAGTCTGAGTGTTCTGAGCAGAACCGTACTGCTGATACTGAGGAGTACTCTGAGTCTGAGCGTTCTGAGCAACGCCGTACTGCTGATACTGAGGAGTACTCTGAGCCTGAGCATTCTGAGCAGAGCCATACTGCTGATACTGAGGAGTACTCTGAGCCTGAGCGTTCTGAGCAGCGCCGTACTGCTGATACTGAGGAGTACTCTGAGCCGGAGCATTCTGTGGAGTGCCGTACTGCTGATACTGAGGAGTACTCTGAGCCTGAGCGTTTTGTGGAGTGCCGTACTGCTGATACTGAGGAGTACTCTGAGCCTGAGTGTTTTGAGGAACACCATACTGCTGGTACTGAGGAGTACTCTGTCCCGGAGTATAGGTGTCCGAAAGAGTAGGGGCTACGATATCGTTTAACCCCATTGT
Organism: Ruminococcus sp.; assembly: GCA_015066745.1. Classification (GTDB taxonomy): domain Bacteria; phylum Bacillota; class Clostridia; order Oscillospirales; family Ruminococcaceae; genus HUN007. Next base: position 39,950 of record SVNW01000024.1, read on the forward strand.
TGTTTTTTTCTGCGGTGGAGTGTAGGTGTCATCGAGAGTCGGCGCTTGTATTCCTTCAAGTGAATGTTTGACAGCTTTTGATGGATCATATGTTGTTTCTTCAAGCTGTGGTATCTGAACGCCGTCTAAGTTATGATTGTTATCTGCCACATCTGTCACCTCTTAAAAATTATTTTATTAATCTCTGATGATGATCTGTGCTCTGTCAGGACCTACGCCTATCATAGCAACCGGACATTCACAGAGTTCTTCAACTCTCTTTATATAGTCCTTGCAAGCCTGAGGAAGTTCGTCGAATGTTCTGCATCCGGAAATATCTTCGTCAAAGCCCTTTACAGTTTCATATACAGGTTCACAGCCATCAAGTTCTTCAAGTGCTGCCGGGAAGTGATTTATAACTGTTCCGTCAGCTTTCTTATATGCAACACATACTTTAAGGTCGCCAAGACCGCTTAATGTATCAAGTTTATTGAGTGCGATTCCGTCAAGTCCGTTTACTCTTACTGAATGACGGAGAATAACTGCGTCAAACCAGCCTGTTCTTCTTGGACGGCCTGTTGTAGTACCGAATTCGCCACCGATATTTCTGATCTTTTCGCCGATTTCGTCGTTGAGTTCTGTCGGGAACGGACCTTTACCAACTCTTGTTGTGTAAGCTTTGGCAACACCGATTATTCTGTCGATCATCTTTGGTCCGACACCTGAACCTACACAAACACCACCTGAAACAGGGTGTGATGATGTTACGAAAGGATATGTACCGAAGTCTATATCAAGAAGTGTAGCCTGAGCGCCTTCGAACATTATTGTTTTGCCTTCCTTATGTGCCTGATATGTAAGAACAGATACATCGTCAACAAACGGAGCGAGAATCTTTCCGTATTCTGTGTATTCACTGATAACTGCGTCAAGATCAAAAGCTTCTCCGCCGTATACTTCAGTGATTATCTTGTTTTTGAGTTTTCCTGTAGCCATTGCTTTTTCCTTGAAAACTTCTGGGTGAATAAGATCGTACATTCTTATTCCGCAACGTTCGTACTTGTCCATATATGTAGGACCTATACCACGCTTTGTTGTACCGATATCACTGTTTCCTCTGAACTCTTCTGAGAGTCCGTCAAGTTCGATATGCCATGGCATAACTACATGAGCACGAGGATCTATTTTAAGATTCTTAGTTGAGATATTTCTCTCTTTGAGCATTTCAAGCTCTTCTATAAAGTTTTTAGGATCTAAAACAACACCGGCACCGATAAGGCAGAGTGTATCAGGATAAAGGATACCTGATGGAATAAGGTGAAGTTTGTATGTGACACCGTTATTTACTACAGTATGACCTGCATTGTTTCCTCCCTGAGAACGCACTACGACTTCGGCCTGTGATGCGAGAATATCAATGATTTTTCCTTTTCCTTCGTCGCCCCACTGGGTTCCGATAACAATACTACTTGGCATGTTTTTTATTCCTCATTTCAGTTTGATTAACGGGATATGAAAATATATACCCTCATACATTATAGCAGTTTTACAGGAAGTTTTCAAGGGGATATGATGTATTTGCAGAATTAATTTTTGTCCTTGATAACACTGTGAAAAAATGTTATACTATATATATCATTTAAAAGAACGGAGAAAGCGTATGGGTACGTATTTTAATCCATCAAACAAAGGGTTTCGGAAAGCATCAAAAGATGAGATCTATGTTGATAAAACAGGGGTGCTTAATATATTAAACTGCAGACTGGGAGCAGAAAAAAATTGCATATCTGTAAGTCATGCACGCAGATTCGGAAAATCGCAGGCTGCAAGAATGATAGACGCATATTACAGTCGTGGGTGTGATTCAAAAGAATTATTTATGGGCTTAAAAATATCAGAGTCTGAAGATTTTGAAAAGCATCTGAATAAGTACAATGTAATTCATCTTGATATATCATCAATTGCTGATTACTATAAAGAAAATCTTGTATCAAAGATAATAGAGCTGGTATATAATGAGTTAAAATCAAAGTATCCTGATATAATGGATATTGATAATCCGTTTGCTACAATATTAAAACAGGTATATGACAAAACAGAAACTGTCGTTGAAGGTAAAAAAGAAAAATATCCGTTTGTAATTATCATAGACGAATGGGATTGTGTAGTCAGAAATTTTTCTGACAGACAGGATATAGTACACGAATATCTTCAGTTTCTCCATTCACTTTTTAAAAGCGAAGAATCACAGGAATTTCTTGCACTCGGATATATAACGGGAATACTGCCGATAAAGAAAATAAGAGATGAGTCTGCACTTAATAATTTCAGAGAATACACCATGATAGATTCAAAAGAATTTACGCCATACTTCGGATTTACCGAAGATGAAACAAAGGAACTTTGCAGAAAATATGACATGAATTTTGAATCTGTAAAGGAATGGTATGACGGATATCATATAAATAATGAACATATGTACAATCCGAATTCTGTATATCAGGCAATGTTGGATCATAGTCTGGAGTCTTACTGGAAAAACACATCGGCATTTGATACTATAAATACATTTATTACATTAAACTTTGACGGACTAAAAGAAGATGTGATGAAAATGCTTTCAGGAGGAAAAGTAAGTGTAATAACAGATAAGTTCAAAAATGATCTGTCGGTGATAAATTCAAAAGATGATGCGCTTACGGCACTTATACATCTTGGATATCTGGGATATGACGCAGAGAGAAGAAAAGCTTTTATACCAAACTTTGAAGTAGCAACAGCTTTTCACCTTGCGCTTGAAACAGGAAACTGGAGTGAAATTGCGGATACGTTGACAAGATGTGATGAAATACTCTGGGCAACGATTGACGGAGAAGCAGAAAAAGTAGCAGAACTTCTTGAACTCTCACATGATACTTATACATCAATATTAAAATACAATGACGAAAACGCCCTTAGCTGTGCGATAACAATGGCGTATTTTACAGCACCTGCGTATTATACAGTTGTAAGGGAACTGCCGAGCGGTAAGGGCTTTGCGGATATTGCACTGATACCGAGAGCGGATTCGGGAAATAAACCTGCAATGATAATTGAACTAAAATATGATAAAACCGCAGATACGGCGATAAGACAAATAAAAGAGAAAAGGTATGCAGGAGCATTAAAAGGGTACGGAAAAGAAATATTGCTTGTCGGAGTTAATTATGACAAGGAAAGTAAGGAACATGAGTGTGTTATTGAAAAAGTGAGGGTAGATTAATTACGAGAATGGAGAATGCATATGGGTACGTATTTTAATCCATCAAACAGAGGATTTCAAAAAGCATCAAGAGATGAAATATATGTGGATAAAACAGGGTTGCTTAATATATTAAACCGCAGACTGGGAGCAGAAAAAAATTGCATATCCGTGAGTCATGCACGCAGATTCGGAAAATCGCAGGCTGCAAGAATGATAGACGCATATTACAGTCGTGGGTGTGATTCAAAAGAATTATTTATGGGCTTAAAAATATCAGAGTCAGAAGATTTTGAAAGGCATCTGAATAAATATAGTGTAATACACCTTGATATATCATCATTTGTGGATGAATATACAGATAATCTTGTAAGTGAAATCAAAAGACATGTTTTCAGCGAATTTAAAGAAATATATCCGGATATAGATTACACTAACTCAACAGCTTCAATATTAAAACAGGTATATGACAAAACAGAAACTGAAGTTGAAGGAAAAAAAGAAAAATATCCGTTTGTAATTATCATAGACGAATGGGATTGTGTAGTCAGAAATTTTTCTGACAGACAGGATATAGTACACGAATATCTTCAGTTTCTCCATTCACTTTTTAAAAGTGAAGAATCACAGGAATTTCTTGCACTCGGATATATAACGGGAATACTGCCGATAAAGAAAATAAGAGATGAGTCTGCACTTAATAATTTCAGAGAATACACCATGATAGATTCAAAAGAATTTACGCCATACTTCGGATTTACCGAAGATGAAACAAAGGAACTTTGCAGAAAATATGACATGAATTTTGAATCTGTAAAGGAATGGTATGACGGATATCATATAAATAATGAACATATGTACAATCCGAATTCTGTATATCAGGCAATGTTGGATCATAGTCTGGAGTCTTACTGGAAAAACACATCGGCATTTGATACTATAAATACATTTATTACATTAAACTTTGACGGACTAAAAGAAGATGTGATGAAAATGCTTTCAGGAGGAAAAGTAAGTGTAATAACAGATAAGTTCAAAAATGATCTGTCGGTGATAAATTCAAAAGATGATGCGCTTACGGCACTTATACATCTTGGATATCTGGGATATGACGCAGAGAGAAGAAAAGCTTTTATACCAAACTTTGAAGTAGCGACAGCTTTTTACCTTGCGCTTGAAACAGGAAACTGGAGTGAAATTGCGGATACGTTGACAAGATGTGATGAAATACTCTGGGCAACGATTGACGGAGAGGCGGAAAAAGTAGCAGAACTTCTTGAACTTTCACATGATACTTATACATCGATATTAAAATACAATGATGAAAATGCCCTTAGCTGTGCGATAACAATGGCGTATTTTACAGCACCTGCGTATTATACGGTTGTAAGGGAACTGCCAAGCGGAAAAGGTTTTGCGGATATTGTACTGATACCGAGAGCGGATTCGGGAAATAAACCTGCAATGATAATTGAACTAAAGTATGATAAAACTGCTGATACGGCGATAAGGCAGATAAAAGAGAAAAAGTATGCAGGAGCGCTTAAAGGATATGGTGAAGAAGTGATTCTTGTGGGGGTAAGTTATGACAGGGAAAGCAAGAAACATGAGTGTGTTATTGAAAAGATGATGGTGGATTAGTTTGAAAAATACATTATGAATGGAGGCAGAATAATGGGCATATATTTCAATCCATCGGGCAGAAGCTATCATCAGGCAGTAAACAGCAGGATATATATAGACAAGACACCGATGATAGAGATTTTGAATACCCGACTTTTTACCGAAGAAAAATGCATATCAGTAAGTCACGCACGAAGATTCGGAAAATCACAGGCGGCAAGAATGATAGATGCATATTACAGTCGTGGTTGCGATTCAAAAGAATTATTTTCAAAATTGAAAATCTCAGAATCAGAAGATTTTGAAAAGCATCTTAACAAGTATAATGTAATTCATCTTGATATATCATCATTTGCTGATGAATATACAGATAATCTTGTAAGTGAAATCAAAAGGCATATTTTTAACGAATTTAAAGAAGTGTATCCAAATATAGATTATACTAACTCAACGGCTTCAATATTAAAACAGGTATATGATAAGTCGGAAGTCACTATTGATGGTAAAAAAGAAAAGTATGCATTTGTTATTATCATAGACGAATGGGACTGTGTAGTCAGAAACTTTTCTGACAGACCTGATATAGTACATGAGTATCTGCAATTTTTACATTCACTTTTTAAAAGCGAAGAATCACAGGAATTTCTTGCACTCGGATATATCACGGGAATACTGCCGATAAAGAAAATAAAAGATGAATCGGCACTAAATAATTTTTTTGAATATACAATGGTTGATTCAGCTGAGCTTACGCCGTATTTCGGATTTACAACAGATGAAGTGGATAAGCTTTGTGAAAAATATAAAATGAACAAAGATTCTGTAAAAGAGTGGTATAATGGTTATCTGATAAACGGAGAGAATATGTATAATCCAAATTCTGTTTATACAGCAATGATGCGTCATAAACTTGATTCATACTGGAAAAATACATCGGCATTTGACACGATAAATACATTTATTACATTAAACTTTGACGGACTAAAAGAAGATGTTATGAAAATGCTTGCAGGCGAATCGGTGTATGTTGATGTAAAGGGATTTGAAAATGATTTTTCGAGTATAGCAAATAAAAATGATGCGCTTACATCGCTTATTCATCTGGGTTATCTTGCGTACAATG
>SVNW01000107.1 GCA_015066745.1 Ruminococcus sp.
GGCTTACTGATATACAATTTCTTTCGATAAAAAGTTTATTGTTAAGTATATTTAAAAGTCCGCTTTTATCAATGTATATCTCATTATTTATAGCTTTTTTAAATCCTTGATTTGATGGATTGAAGTAAATTCCCATAGTTGTGCCTCCGTTCAATTGATATTATACATATAGTATAGCATTTTTTATTTATCATTTCAAATCAAAAAATTATTCGTTTCCGTTTAAATCAGGTTTTGTCAAAGATATTACTTTACGTTCCACACTCATAAGCTATAACTCCTATTCATTTTAAAATCATAATATCGCCATTTAATCATTTAACGATAGTATATAAATAACCCAAAACACATAAATACATATACTAGATTATAACATATAACTTATGTAGTTTCAAGGAAAAATTATCTATATAAAATCTTCTTGACAAGCCTAAAACAACATTATATAATTAAGATTATAATAATCTTGTTTATATAAAGGAGAACATCATGATTTTTCTAGGAAGAAATTCAGAACTTCGCATACTTGAAAAAGAATATAACCGAAAAAGTAGTTTTGTTGTAATATACGGACGAAGACGTGTCGGCAAAACTACACTTATAAAAGAGTTTATAAAAGATAAAAATGCATTATACTTTCTGGCGAGCGAAGAAGGAAATCGTCAGAACCTGAATAAATTTACCCAAAAAGTTTCCGAATTCACCAAACAGCCCTATATAGCTGACTGTCATTTTGAACACTGGAGCAATGTATTTCAGGCATTTACATCGTATCTGCCAAATGAAAAAAAGATTCTTGTCATTGATGAATTTCAATATCTTGTTAATGCAAATCCGGCATATCCGTCTGTTTTTCAGGAAGCATGGGATGAAATAATGAAAGATAATAATGTTATGGTTATCCTTTGTGGTTCTTTGATCAGTATGATGACTTCACAAGTACTTTCTCATTCCAGTCCTCTTTACGGCAGAAGAACAGCACAGATTCGTCTGCATCCTCTTAGATTTTCTGATATACGCAGTGCTTTTTTGAACAAAACTTTTTCTGAACTTGTTGAACTTTATGCTGTTACCGGTGGTGTTCCAAAATATCTTGAGTTTTTTGACAATGAGATTTCATTGTGGGAAAATGTATCGGATACCATACTTAACAAATCCGGTTTTCTTTATGAAGAACCGATATTTCTTCTGGAAAAAGAAGTGCGTGAAACAATAAATTATTTTTCTATCATAAAAGCTATCTCTCTGGGCAACCACAAACTTTCGAAAATATCCGGTTTATTGGAACAAAAAACAACTTCTGTTTTGCCATATATCATTACGCTTGCTGACCTTTTTTTAGTAGAGAAACGTATTCCTGTAACAGAACAAAATCCGGAAAAAAGTAGAAAAGGACTTTATTATATCAACGATCATTTTATTGACTTCTGGTTCAAATTTGTATACCCGTATCGTAGCGAACTTGAAATGGATAATATTTCTTATGTACTAAAAAAGATCCAATCAGTATTTATAGAAAATCATGTCAGTTTTGTCTTTGAATATATTTCACGTGAAGTGTTCAGAGACCTTTGTATCAGAGAAGATATAAATTTTATCCCTTCTAAAATAGGTGCTTACTGGAATAACAATACTGAGATAGATGTAGTGTCGATCGATAATGAACACAATTGCATTTTTGCAGGCGAATGTAAATATTATGACCACCCTGTACCCGCTGATGTGTATTTTGATCTGAAAAGAAAATGTGACAGCATTCAGGAATTTAAAAACCAAAAGATCATATACGGTATTTTTTCGGTAAGCGGATTTGAATCACGTTTAATAGAGTTAGCCAAAAACAATACCGGTTTGTATCTTATCAATAACGGAGAATTGATATAATGTTCTGATAATAATCCCCCTTGACGCAGACACTAAGATAACAATCTGTGCCTGTATCAAGAGGGTTTATTTATTCTCCTATAAACTCAATCCATTTTAAAAACGCCATTTTCCCTTCCGTATTCCTCTTAAACACCCCCGAATCTTCCAGAACTTCGAGAAATACCTTCCCTATCTCCTCTTCCATTATTCTTCTTGCATTCTCTCTGCAAAAATCAGAATGTTTTCTTAAAATATCTTCTGCCCATTTTGCATGATGCGTGAGTTCCGGGATACGCCATAGATTTTCTCCGTTTATCATTGCATCTTCAAGCATAGATATTTCCTTTGCAAGTCGTGCAGGAAGTACAGCCAGTCCCATCACCTCAATCAGTCCAATATTTTCTTTCTTGATATGATGCAGTGAAGGACCCGGATGAAATACACCAAGGGGACGTTCTGGAGTGGTGATATTATTTCTGAGTACCAGGTCACATTCATAAAGGGCTTCGTTTTTTCTTGCAATAGGTGTGATCGTATTATGAGGAGTATTATCTGTCTGAGCAAAAATTCCAACACTCTCATCACTGTATTTTCTCCATTTTTCAAGAATAAAATTACAGCATTCTGCAAGTTCATCTCTGTTTTCAGAACTGACACGAATAACGGACATAGGCCATTTTACAATACCTGCATTTATCTGCGGATATTTTTTAATGCGAAACTCATATTCGACAGACGCCTTAGCCATTGCAAATGTATAATTTCCTCCCTGAAAATGCTCATGGCTCAGAATTGAACCTCCAACTATAGGTAAATCTGCATTTGAACCGATAAAATAATGAGGAAGATAATCAACAATGTCGAATAATTTTCTGAATACAGCAAAGTCAATTACCATAGGAACATGATTTTCATTGAAAGCAATGCAATGTTCATTGTAATAACCATAAGGAGAATATTGTAACTGCCATCTCTCGCCATCAACTGTTATCGGAACCGGACGAAGATTTTGTCTTGCAGGATGAGTAGCGTGCCCTGCAAATCCCGCATTTTCAGGGCAAAGCTGACACTTTGGATATGATGAATTTTTCTGTGTCCCTGCCAATGCAATATCACGAGGATCTTTCTCCGGTTTTGAACAGTTAATGGTAATATCAAGTGTACCGTAATCACAATCATATTTCCATTTCATATCTTTTTTGATTCTGCCTGAGCGTACATAATTCAGTTTCTTACAAAGTTCAAAATACCAGTCTGTTGATTTCTTCGGATCATCTGCATAATATTTTTGAAATTCTGCAATAACTTCTCTGGGCATAGGCGTAAAAAAACCCATAAGCTTTGTATCAAACAAATCACGGAAATTTGCTGTATCACTGATAATATTTTTCTCGCAGGCATACATGATCAAAGGATAAAGAAGTTCATCAACAGATTCATCACTGTATACCGCCTCGTTTTCTGTCCAGTCAGTAAGTTTCAGAACTTCCATAAGTTGATTGCGTACAACATAAATATCATCTCTTGTTATAAGTTCATTTTTTATTGCATAATCAATAAGTTTCTGTACAGATTTGCATATCATAAAAATCACCTCATTATTTCATGACATATAGGTTTTGTTTTAGCAGGAGCGTATTATCGGAAATCATATAATTTCCACTCCACCCGAAGGTCTGATACGAAGTTTGCGACAGGAATTTTCGCCAAATATACGATCCATCTCGTCCATATAACGCTTTTCAAGTTTCAATGGAACAAAAGCCTGAATCGTACCTGCAAATCCTCCGCCATGAACTCTGACTGCGCCATTACCTTCGAGAATGCGTTTGCTCATCATAATAGCAAGCGGGATTTCCTGATTTGTTGGTTTTAAATTGCTGTACAGATTTTGTAAAAGCTGTGCAGAAGAATCACCGGATTTATTTACAAGTCTGAGAAATTTTTCAATATCCCCATTTCTTAGTGCATCTGCTTCCTGTAAAGCACGGTTGTTTTCAGAAAAGAAATGCGATGCTCTTAAAATAGCCCTGTCAGAACATTTTTCACGCAGTTTAAAAATAGCATCGTAAAATGCATTCTCATCTACCTGTCGTAACTGTTCTTTACCAAAATATTTTGCAACACTCTCCATCTCACTGCGAATAGTTACATAATCATCTGTCAGATCGGCATGACTGCCCTTTGTGTCTGTAATACACAAACAATAACCATACTTTTCAAAATCAAAATTGAAACTCATGATATCAGGATTTTCTGTATCATAAAAGTCGATTGACACCAGACCGCCTACAGAAGCAACCATCTGATCCATCAGACCGCTTTTCTTGCCAAAATACACATTTTCCGCATACTGTCCGATTTTAGCTATCTCTACTGCTCCTGCCCTGTTTTCGTTATAATATGTATCAACGATCGTACCGATAAGTATTTCAAATGCCGCCGAAGATGAAATTCCACTGCCACTCAGCACATCTGACGTACAATAAATATCAAATCCGCCCACTTCTGCACCAAGGCTACAGAACTTCGCTATAACCCCACGCACAAGAGCTGCCGACCCCTTTTCATTTTCCTGTACAGAAAGATCATCAAGTTTCACCGTAAACGCATCATAACCTTCTGATTTTACACGAACTACTCCATCATGATGAAATGAAACAACTGCAATAATATCCGGATCAACTGCCGCCGCAAGTACACAACCATTCTGGTGATCTGTATGATTACCTCCTATTTCCGTTCTGCCGGGAGCGGAAAAAATACGAATATCATTTCTCTGAGGATAAACTTTCTCAAAACATTTTACAGCATTAAGATAACGCTGTTTTTGATAGCAAAGCACATTTTCCGAAGAACCGTACAGTTTCTCAAATGTATCTGAAAAATTATTGTTTTCAATTCTCTCTAATGTATCATAAATATTCATAGTATTACTCCTTTTCATATTTCAAAGTGGATAAATCTCAAATTCCAGTGTCATTGGCTCGTGTGCATTTATTTTAAACTCCTGATGTACTGGTGCACCCCATGAATCATCTCCTCCGACACCCATCTGTTTTGCTACGATCCTCACCCAATTATAAGTCGGGTTTGGCAACTCTTCACGATGCAAAGCATTATCAAGCTCATAGACATTATACGGTAAAGCACTCATTTCAAAAGGATTTTCTGTCGCTGAAAAACCAATACCAACACCGTTTTCTTCATATACTTTTAAATATCTGACACCGGTTCTGTTACCGCATTCCTGAGGAACAAGATACCCGGTAAAATTTTCATGCGCAGTAAACTCGTACACACCAAGTCTTGAACCATTATTTCTGTCAATATAGTTTTCGTCAGGACCCATTCCATAAAATAAAAATCTGTCATATTGCTTTTTAAATTTAAAATCCATTGCAAATACAGGCATATCGGGCATTCCCTCAACTCCAGGATATTCTGCTCTTACACCAAGTCTTCCATCGAAAAATGCTGTATATATTACCTTGTATTTAAAAGCAGGTACAGTAGGTGCCAAAAATGTAAAAGAAACTTTAAGACTTTCTGAGTTTTCTTCTATATAGTGTTCGGTAAGCTTTGCATATCTGCCTGCTATCTGCCACTGAGCCATATCAAAAGGATATCCTGCACCGTTATCATTGTCGGTCATGGCTCTCCAGAAACTTATTTTTGGTGTTCGTGTAATGTATTCTACACCATTATAAACAAGAGAACTTACACCACCCTCACGTTTATCAAATAATACAGAAAATCCTTTGCCATGTACACCGATAGAAAAATCACCATAAACGATTTTTGCTTTCTCAATAATTTTTTTATTTTTGATTTCAGGCGTTTTTACGATTTTCTGTGCAAAACTTATCTCATGTCCCTTTTTAGCCCAGATAGTATCCTTAGACAGAACAGCCAGAACAGTCAGAACATATTCGCCACCTTCTGAAGGAATATCAGTTGCGATCTTGCATGAGTATTTTTCACCTGGAAAAACTTCAAGAAACTGTTCTTTGGTTTCAATGATATTACCTTCTTTTGTAAGTGTTGATCTGAAAATATATTCACTTGTATCAACAAACAAATTTCTGTTTTCTACAAATAACATATCATCTTCAAACCACATTCTGATATTGGAATAAAGCTGTTTTACTTCGCTTACCTTAGGTGAATATTTACGATTGGCATAAACAATGCCATTTGTACAAAAACCATAGTCGGACTGTCTGTCATCAAAATCTCCGCCGTATACCAGTACTCCGTCCTTATAGAGCGCCTGATCAATAAAATCCCAGATAAATCCTCCCTGATACGACATATATTTGTCCTCAAGATCGGTGTATAATTTCATACCGCCAAGAGAATT
>SVNW01000108.1 GCA_015066745.1 Ruminococcus sp.
TTCTTTAGAATATATTTCATAAGCTTTAGCTTACAATTATTTATTGAGAGAATATTTTTAAAATTGTACTTTTGGACTACAAGTCAAAAATACATTCACTACAAACCGATTCGTTACGCACCGATTTTTTTCTTTTCGTTTATCATTACTTTCAGCGTGTCGACACAACAACTCCTTGTCCATAAAAACTTTATGGAGGCACAATTGGGAGCGGCGGCACGCCGTAAGGGGTTCGGGTTCTCCCGATTCTGTGCATGTGGATAGCCACATGCGATGCTTGCTTTTCAAAAAAACTCTTTCAAACCAGCATATTTTCATCAGAATAGAAATGCTTTTTAACTCCGATTTTAATACGGTTACACTCTGCAAATATGAGGCTTATTTCGCCCTCAACTTATTTTGTGGTGTAACTTGCCCCATTAAAAAAGGAGGGCAAATTTCGGCTGAATTATGCGTGACAGTAACTTTATTCCGTGACGGTAACTCTGAAATGAAATTTCTACTGACACACACCGCAATCAACGCTGTATAGAGGTTTATGACGTTTTAAGATACCTTTGCGTGACGGTAGCTTTATCATTGTTTTTACCGTCACTACCGACACGCTTTATCAACTCGGCTACATGAAATAAAAAGAAAAGCACCACAGAAAAAATCTGCGGTGCATAACGCTTACATATATTCTATGTCCGTATTTTAAGAAAAGGTATAAAATGTGGAGACATATATTTTTTGTTGTTTGCGACATTTGTATTACTATAAAACTGTATTTATTGAGAAAATACCCTCTATAATATTACCGCTGGAGAAGTCAAAAAACGAACTACGTTTACATTTCAGAAAATCCCATGATTTTTGAAAGCACACCCTTATCCATTTCGCAGACAGTATCACAAAGGATTTCAATATCCTCAGATGAGTGAGAGGCTATAAGGATAGTCTTACCTTGCCCTTTAAGTTCAAGGAGGTATTTTCGCATATCTGCAACACCGTCTTTATCAAGACCATTAAAAGGTTCATCAAGAATAAGCAAATCGGGATTTTCCATTATAGCCTGTGCAAGTCCAAGACGCTGACGCATACCGAGCGAATACTTCTTCACATGTCGTCTGAGATTAGGATCAAGACCTACCTGTTTCATTGTTTTAATGATTTCTTCCTTGCCTATATTGTTGTTAAGTCCTGCAAGAAGCCTAAGGTTTTTGTAGCCTGAATAATAAGGAATAAACCCAGGGGTTTCGATAATAATTCCTGTGTCTTTCGGAAAATCCATATCTTTGCCTATAACTTTTCCACTTACAATAATCTCACCGCTTGTAGGTCTTACAAAGCCACAGATACACTTCATAAGCATTGTCTTTCCACTGCCGTTACGACCGATAAGTCCGTGGATTTTCTGTTCTTCAAAAGCAACATTTATGTATTTTAAAATTTCTGTTTTTCCCAATGTCAGAAACAGATTATTAACTTTGATAATATCCATAATCATTCCACCTGTTCAATATTTATAAATTCAAGATGTTTAACCGCTATAGCATTTACTATTGTCAGCACTGAAAGTATTACTGCAAAATAAGCATATGTATACCACATAGGAACATTCAGTTCATCAAGAATAATGTCGTAATGAAGCCATACTATGGTATTTGCCATCGGGAACAGCCACATCAACTCAGATTTAAGAGAACAGGTAACAACACCACCTGCCACGACGAATACAGCAGCAAGCAAACCAAAAGATTGTATATGAATCAGCTTGAAAAAGTAAATTATCATTGAAATAACCAGCATATATACTGTCATAAGTCCGATTGTCTGTAGTATGGACGTTATCAGCGGTATCTGATTATAAAGATTTGACGGCAGTAGCTGTGATGTAAAGTTTCCTGATTCATCGGGGAACATTGCGTTATATTTTGTGACAACATCGCTCCAGTTACCCGTGAAGCTCCCCTGTGACATAAGTACACTTCCAAGCAGAATTACTGTAAGAAAGCTGATAATCGCAAAGAATACAAACAGCATCTGCCCAATAAACCAGTTTTTCTTTCCTGTACGTTTTACAAAATATAATGTGTTTCCTGTCATTTTAGGATAATCACTTATAAGCACCATAAAAACACAGGGTATAAGCATTACAAGCATTCCTGAATTGCCTATTGCCGCAAACGGTTCAAGGACATCTATCTTTTCTCCTATTTTATCAGCTCTTTCAAGCAAAGGTTCAATTGCAAGAGTTTTCATAAAAACAAGAAGCACACCAACTACAATTACTCTTGGATTCGTAATCCATTTTACGTATTCGCTTCTCGCAACGGAAAATATACATTTAATATCCTTACTCACCACTATCAACCTTTCTTAATGATGCAACCTTGTATACCGCAAATGAAATTACAATGATAATGATGCTGTAAATCAAAACATTCTTCTTATCTCCACCGTACTCAGATAAACGTGCAAGTGCATCAGGATTTATAATTTCAACCTTATGCAGCAACTCCGTGTCCATATTATTATAATCTGCTGTTGCCTGCGTCTGAAGCTTTATACAAGTCTGATTAACTGCATACTTGATAAAAAATGGAATACACATAACAAGGTATTTGTTTCGAACCATTATTGTGAGCATCATAACAGGTGCACAGCTTACAGCTCCATACATAAACATTAAAGTCAGTTTTTTCACAACAATCAAAGTAAAACTGCTTTCTGATAGTTCAGAAAATTGATACATCAGCATTTCTCTGTATATCTCCTGCATACCTGATTCATATTCGCTTATATCAGGAAAAAGCAGATACGCAATCCCCATGAATAAGCCATATCCAAGCATAATTGCCAAGCCTCCGCTAAAACAGGCAGTAATAAACCTTGATAAATGGTAGCATGCTTTTGAGGAACGAAACACTTCAAAGCGAATTGCTTTTGCTTCATATTCATCGCACATAAGAGGCACAAATGAAAATGACGCAACAATCGGAATAAATAACGAAAGCCAACTTGCCGAGCCTTTCAGCATAACCTCTGTTGAGCAAAAAACAGTGTTTCTGAGCATATAATCTCTGTCAAAGCTCATAAGAGCATTGAACACAGAATATTTATTACCGTTAACAGAATCTATATAGATTTCAGCTGAAAAACTAAGAACAGTTGTAAAGATAATACATATATAAACCCCATATCCTGTAAGTATCTTATACAATAACGATTTGATATTTCTGAAAAACGTCATATATCATCATTTCCCATCAGTAGTATAATATCTGAAATTCTCGCAGTCTGCTGCGTCTACATAACAATAATAGTATAAGCGGTCATTGGAATTATAGAGCGTGAGCTTCCATGCAGGAGCAACAGAGCTTGATGGGGTTTCAATATCAAAATAGCCTTCGGAAGTACGCTCCGGCATTCTTGAATATACAAGTTCAATACTGTTAACTTCAAATTCTACATAATCAGATAACTCCGTGCTGACTTTTTCAATCGCTGTTTCAACTGGTACGACTCCAATTTCAGTTTTTTCTGTAATTTGAGTATCGTAAAGTGCAGAGCCAATATCAACCGCATCACTTTCTATCATAAATCCCGTCAAGAGTATTGAATCATAATACTCATAACCTTTATAAGGGGTATAACTTTCATTTCGGCTGTAATCGAATGCTAAACCGCAGTATTCCTGTGACACTGTAAAGGCATATCCGTATCCATTTTCAGGGATAGTAAGTACATCAACCTCCTGCACCTTCATCTGTATCGGTAATTCCGAAGGATAAGGCAGCGAGTTGATATAGTTTTCGTAAAAAGCAACAGCATCACAAATAGATATTTCTTTATCGGAAAGTTTAAAGGCTTCTGTGCTGTCGGGGGGATATGTTCCGATACAACCAAAAGAATCATAAGGTGAATAATAATCAAGACATGGATAAATGCCATTGATTTTTCCGCCAAGATATACAGCTTTTCCTTTATTGAATGTAACCGTGTCATATTCCATAGTCTGACCGACACCAAGAGAAACAGGCGAAGTCCAATCTGTCATATCTCTGTACCACGTTTCATCATAGAACATGCCGTTACAATTTTCATCACCACTGCTTAGCTTTTCAAAATTATCCTTGACTATCGGATAATCTGTAAATTCCGTATATGAATCAGAGTATCCACCAGTATAGAATATATAGTCCTCATTCATTTTATAATCACCATGCAAGGCTTCAAACAACTGACAAAACTGTGTATATTTTGTATTAAAATCCTTCTTCTCAGATAATTCGGTAATAAATGTATATACGCTCTCGATTTCGGGTATCAGAATTACCATTTCATCATTTGCAGCGAGATTTTTGTATGCATTAATGTTGTTTTTAAGAAACTCTATATCTCTTGTTAATTCTGCAACGGTTACTGTTTCTATTTTTGAGTTCTTTTCTTTATTTTTACAAGCGCTAAGTGATGATGTAATTACAATTAACGCAAGTAAAATTGAAGCTGTTTTTTTCATAATAGTAATCCTTTCTGCAAGTATCACGTATTTTTATTTCTGAACAGGTTCAACTGAAAAACATATTTCAAGTGTTTCTTCCTTGCTTAAGGTGCTGAACACCTGAATTACATAATCACCGTTATCCCATACAACATTATATCCGTCATCAATTTTGACGATTATATATTCTTGTCCGTTTTCAGCTGTATAGTACTCAATGTCATCCGAACCCATATCGACCTGATTATATATTTTTTTAGTGTACTGAGCGAAAAAAATCAAATCTCCATCTTTTATAAAGTTTGTCATATATGAACTGCTTGTCTGACTTATCTCTTTCATTTCTTCAAAGCCATCGGGAATTAAAGTAGGCATATAACAGGTTAAAATGTAATCAGGATATTTTTCGGGTTCGGTTACTGAGATTTTAGATTCTTCATTAAAAATGGAAATAATAAAAGAGCGTAATGTGGGCGATGCTGCATAAACAGTAGAACTTGCAAATACACCAAGTGCAAAAAATATCATTGCACAAGCTGCTGCATATTTACGGGTTACTCTTTTAACCTCATAAGCTTTTGGCAGGATTTTATTCATTTTGGATTGGAATTTTGCAGAGGTCTGATATTCAGGTACATCAATGCTATCAAGTGCATTACACTCCTGTTCAAATGAATTTAGTAGAAACTCTTTCATCTTCTCATCATTCATCAGATATCTCCTCCTCATAGATTTGTTTTAATTGTTTTGCAGCACGTTCAATACGTTTGTATGTCGCCGCTTTACTTATACCTAACAGCTTTGATATCTCTTTAACAGTCAGCCCGTAGATATGATAGAGATAAAGGATATCTCTCTGCTGCTGTGGCAGTTCTGACATTGATATATCAAGTTTTGATGCATATATTTCCTGCGTTTTGCATTCGCACAATTCTTCAATAAACTCTGCGGTAGCTTCACGATGCCTTTTCCTGTATATATCAATTGCAATGTTTCTTACTATAATTACGAACTGATTTGCTGTTTTTGGACAAATAGTTTTTTCTATCGAATCAAAATGCTTTGCAATCCTCATAAAAGCCAACTGAACGGCATCTTCACTATCGGCGGAATTATTCAAAATTGAATTTGCTGTATAGAGCATTAAATTAATATAGTGATTGTATAAATATTCAAAGGCAATCTCGTCATCACGATTTTTAAGCAACGACATTTTACACCTCCTGTTTTCGATACTTATCCTACCTTATATACGAATTTAAAATTGTATTTTAGACAATTTCTGAATATTTTTTCAAATTCATTGTAGCATATTAGTTGTTTAACAGCAACACATCAACTCGAAAACTTTATTATTAGAATTGTTTACATACAACAAAACCCTCCTGAATTATAATCAGGAGGGGTATTCCAGAAGCAGTAACCCAAGCCGAACTGACAACCTTGAGTTGTATTTTTGATGATTACTAAAAAATAAAGGCCATGCAGTCAATGAAACTGCATGGCTTTTGTTCGCTCAATCGGTTTGGTGTGAATTTTCCCTATCGCAAACACGATTTATCCGCCTGCATAGTGAGTTTTATCGAAAAACGTAATTATTCCGCTGATTCGCCTGTTGTATTTTCTTCATTTTCAGACGCTATATTGACGTATGGAACAAGTGCCATATCCGTTTTCCATTCTC
>SVNW01000025.1 GCA_015066745.1 Ruminococcus sp.
GTTTCTTAGAGCAATCCCAGACGTTTTAAAAATTAAGTTAAAGGCTGCTTGATTCAATTACTTTTGTGGAATTTACTATTGAATTTTCAAGATGCACAGCTATTTTTGATGTGCGAAGTTTGAGTTTAATAAATAAAATTATAGCCTTGAATTTGTATATTTGCAGATTCAGGGCTTTTTTTAAAAAATTTTTTTTAAAAATTTAAAAATCTATGTAGCTTTTTTTTGATTTGTAAGGTATTATTAATATAGGTGTATGATTCATTCGTTAATTTTCATGTAAAATTTTTTTAAAGAGAGGTTTTGTTTATGAAAAAGACTAAAAAGACACTTATGACTGCGGCAGTTCTTACTGCGGCCGCAATGAGTTCTCATAATGTGAAAACTGTAGGTGTTGCTATGGCACCTGTTTACGGACCGCCACCTGCAACCACAGTTACAACAATGAATACAACAATAAGCACTGTTTACGGACCGCCGGTAGCTATCTCAACTACTGCTGACGAAGAAGTAACAGCAGTTTCATCACAGGAAGAATATATTGAAACGACAAACAGCCCTCTTGCCGGAGTTTACGGGCCACCGCCTGCGTATACAACTGTTACTGATGAAGCCGAGGTTACGACCGTTCCTGTTATATCGGAAGAAGAATATACACAGACTACCTATGATGTTGTATGTGTATACGGACCACCTGATGTATTTTATGATGATGGTGATGTAAATATGGACACTCAGATAAATATTGCCGATTATAATCTGATTCTGAGTGCAACACAAGGTGAAGATATCGGTTATTCTCCGGAACGCCTTGCAGACGTTGATAATAACGGTGTTGTTGATGCTGATGATGTTGAAATCATGCGTAAATATCTGACCGGACAGATAGATTCAATGGAGTAATACTGAGAAAAATAACAGGAGGATAAAAAATGTTAAACCCAAATTTGAAAATTCGTGATATGCGTAAGCAGTCAGCAGAGCAGAAAAATGTACTCAGAAATCTTTTTCTTGAGTTGACAGTAAGGTGCAATGAACGTTGTCTTCATTGCGGAAGCAGTTGTGGAGATGTAAAAGCCGATGAAATGACTACACAGCAGTATCATACTATTCTGAAGCAGATTTCCGGGGACTTTGATGTAAATACTTTTACGCTGTGTATAACAGGCGGAGAACCGCTTCTCAGAACAGATTTTTTTGATATCATGTCTGATGCAAATGATATGGGCTATCTCTGGGGCATGACTTCAAACGGTATACTTATAACTCCTGAAGTAGCTAAGGATCTTAAGAGATGCGGTATGAAAACTATATCTATAAGTATTGACGGTACTCAGGAAACACATGATGCATTCAGAAGAACTCCGGGTGGCTGGCAGAAGGCAATGGACGGAGTTGAAAATCTTATAAAAACAGGCGGATTCAAGCATATTCAGGTGACAACTGTTGTTACGCATGAAAATATTGGTCAGCTTGACGAGCTTTACAAGATATTCAGCGAAATGGACATAGATTCATGGAGAGTTATAAATATAGACCCTATAGGCAGAGCAAAACAGTATCCTCATTTACTTATGACAGATGAAGATTTTGTACGTATGTTTGAGTTTATAAGAAACAAGAGAATGGCAGGAGAGCCTGTAACATACGGTTGCGAACATTATCTCGGTCTTGAATACGAAAGAGAAGTGCGTGACTGGTATTTCCACTGTGTAGCAGGTAAGGAAATAGCAAGTATCATGAGCAATGGTGATATCACAGCCTGTCTTGACATTGAACGCAGACCTGAATTTATAATGGGTAACATTTTCAAGGATCGTTTCAAAGATGTATGGGAAAATGGTTTCCAGATATTCAGAAAAGGTCTTTCATGCGGAAAATGCGAATCTTGCAGTGAAATGGAATTCTGCAAGGGCGGAGCATATCACACATGGAACTTTGACGAAAACCGTCCGAATATTTGTTTTAAAGATGTGTTGTTTTAATTTTTTTATCTGATCTACAAAAAATCTGTAGCTTTTTTCGTATTTAAAAAGTGTTATATTTGAATGGTCAGTATTCATTCATAAAAATAAATCATGAAAGGAAGTATATTGATGAAAAAGACTAAAAGCACACTTATGACCGCTGCGATTCTTACAGCTGCTGCAATGGGTTCGCATAATGTCAATGCAGTAGGTGTTGCGATGGCTCCTGTATACGGACCTCCTCCGGCAAATACCACCGTTACCGGATATCCGTCAGAGGAAACTCAGACTAAATACGGACCGCCGGTGGCATACACAACTACACCTGATGGGGACGAATATACAGAGATGACAACTACAACTACACCTGTATACGGACCACCGCCGGCATATACTACGGTTACTGAAGAAGAGGAATATCCTCCATTTCCAACAACTCAGCCTGTATACGGACCGCCTTCAGCGTTCTATGATAAAGGCGATATCAATATGGACAATAAAATCAATATTGCCGACTATAATAAAATGCTTAGTGCAGTTCAGGGCGAAGAATTGTACAGTGCAGAAGAACTGGCTGATATTGACAACGACGGTTCTGTTGACGAAGATGACGTTGACGCAATGCGTAAGTATCTTACAGGTCAGACAGATTCTCTGGGATAATATCAAAATACATCTGACAGATAAGTTGCTGATTTTTACAGTCGGCAACTTATTTTTTATGATTGATTTTTAAGGATTATTTAATATTTTGTATGGTATAATAAGCTTGATAAAAATCATATCAATAAAGGAAGATTGTCATGAATAAAATAAATAATTTCAGCCTGTTGCAACCTGAGGGCGAGTACGATTACTTTACACTTGATGAAAATGCAATAAATGATTTGTCTTTGCAGTATCTTATTGAAAATATAGTTGACGAACCAAAAGAATATGAAAATTTCAGAAATATTCTTATAAAAATGCCCGTTGATGAAAAGGTGATAAAATACCGACAGGAAATTTATCAGGACTTAAAAAACAACATTGATGTATGCAAGGATTTTATAAGGATATTCAATGAAATGAAATTCAATCTCCTTGACAGAGAATGTGTTTCGGAAACAAAATCAAGTATATGGGATCTGGTTTCAAGGCTGAAATATCTTGAAACATATGCAGGTTCGATTATTGAACTAAAAAAAATCTTTGATAAGGGAAATTTTCAGTCAGAGGGAATGAAAAAATTTTCTCAGGCTATAATTAATGTTTACAACGATAACGGATTCAAGGAATTTTCAGAGGATATGAAGGAACTTGGCGAAGATATTTCGGGGATAGGAAGTATTACTTTAGGTGTAAACCTTGATGAAAGACTGTCACCTGTTGAAGTCGGTATAGTATCTGTAAATCAGGGCTGGTTCAGTCAGCAGGGAATACTTGAAAGATTTCTGAAATTTCATAAGGATAATGTATCCGATGACGGCACAAGAGGACTTAATTCGTACACAATGATAGCACATCCGAAAGTACATGGTGAAGTAAATCCGCTTATGAACAATCTTACAAAGATAGTTGAAAAAATGCTTTCTTCCACTACATCAAATCTGAAAAATATCCTGAAAAAATATGTAGATATAAGCGGTATGGTTCTTATTAATATTTTAAACGATATTATGTTTTATTCGTACTTTACAGAACTCGAACAGAAAGTTACCGCACTTGGTCTTCCTGTTTCTATTCCGGGTACATCTGATGAAGGAAGTATATTTTCAGACTTCTATAATATACGACTTGCTATAGGACGTATGAAAGGAAAAGTTGAAAATGATATAGTCTGCAATGATTTTGAATTTAATAAAAATCAGCAGGTCGTTATACTTACAGGTCCTAACAGGGGCGGAAAGACAATTTTTACTCAGGCTATAGGTCTGGTGCATCTCTTTTTCCAGCATGGTGTATTTGTTCCGTGCAGACAGGGAAATATACAGGTGTGTGACGGAATATACACACATTTTCCGGCAGATGAAAATATGACTATGGCACTCGGACGACTTGGTGAAGAAGCGCAGAGATTTAAGGAAATATGCGTAAGAGCAACACCTAAGAGCCTTCTTTTATTCAATGAATCATTTGCCACTACAAGCCATACCGAATCACTGTACATAGCAACAGATGCACTCAGATATATATGCTGTCTTGGAACAAGAACCTGTTTTAATACACATATGCACGAGCTTGCCGATAACTCCGAAGAACTCAGCAATTCTGAAAAAGCAGTCTGCAAAGCGGTAAGTGTAGTTATGGGGTGCGAAGGAGAGGACAGTTATAAAATATTCTTCAAAAAACCCGATGGCAGAAGTTATGCTCACAGGATAGCACAAAAATACGGAATAACATTTGAACAGCTTTCAGAGCGGTTGAACAAGTAGCAATATACAGCGGTTTTGTGTACAAAAATCAGTTGACTTGATATATATGTATATAGTATAATATAATTAGCTGTTAATTTTGTATAAATTATACTTATTTTCTTGCATATCAGGGGGCTGTATTGCATTATGAAAAATTTAAAGCAGATTTTAAGTAGCGTGGTTTGTTCCGGTCTGATTTTTGCACAGGCGGTTTCAGCGGAAATAAGCACGTTTTATAAAGGAGATTTTGACAATAACGGAGTTATTGATATTTCTGATATCACTCATATGTGTGAATACCTTTGCGGAAAAGGGAGTACGCCTGACAGCATTACAGCAGATATAACAGGTGATGACAGGACTGATATCGCCGATCTTGTTGCACTGAGGGCAGAGGCTATAGGACAGTACGATATGGATAGTGAAGACGGTAAATTTATTGATGCGCCTGTTGCAAAGATAGAAACGTCGCTTTCTTCACAGGGTGAGCCGTCACTTGTCATATTTTGTGTGGAATTTCCCGACTGTAAGTATTCGCGTGATTTTACAGCGGAGATGGTAGACGATATTGCTTTTGGTGATGCCAATGAGGAGTCGGAGTATTTTCCGTTTGAAAGTATGACGGCATTTTACGAGAGGTCTTCAAAAGGTGTTATGCACCTTACAGGCAGGACTTTCAGATATACTGCCCAAAATCCGATTTCTTATTATACAGATAATCTTGATTTGCTTGCGTATGAATGTTTTAAATTTTTTGAGGGCAGTGTTGATTTTAAAAAATATGATACAGATGATGACGGTGTAATAGATGCCTCACTTTTTGCCGTTCCCGAATCAGCTGATGAAAACTACTGGTGGCCGTATTCCATACCTTTCAGTACTGATAACTGCAGGATCGACGGTCTGAAAATAGGTCATATGATAACAGGTAATGTTGCTCCGTATGATGTAGTTAATTTCAACAGCAGTTATCTTCATGAAATGGGTCACTGCATGGGTATTCCCGATTATTATCTTTATTATTCGGAAGATGACTATGAGGGCATGAACGGAAATGCAGGTCCGGAACTTATGGACGCCGATGCATTTTCGGATTTCGGTGCATTTTCAAAACTAATGCTTGGCTGGTACAGAAAAGAGCAGATAAATGTATTTGAAAAATCAATGAAGAAAGCGGTTTACAAACTTCATGACGCACAAAGCGAAAACGGAAACTGCATCATTATTCCTCATGGAAAACCTGATAAAAATTATTTTTCGGAGTATATGATAATAGAATACATAACCGAAAACGGAAATAACAGTGTTCTTAATACACTTTCATGGCAGAGCATGAAACCCGGAATACGTATCATGCACATAAAAGCCGATTTTGTAAAAGGTCCGTGGTGGAATTATTTCAAGTATGAAAACGGTTCTGAAGAAACAGGTTATGATGATGAGGGAATAAGACTTCTCCGACTTGTAAACGACGGAAAAGATCCTTTTGATTCAGGTGATATTATAGACAGCTCCGTTTCGGGATTTGGCTGGTATGACGTTTACGGAAACGAAACGCTTGATGTTGGTGTGAAGGTACATATAGGTGAGATAGAGGACGATTGTTATACGATAACAGTATCGTGTGAATGAGTAAAAAAAGAGATACAAAGCAACGGTTTCAAAGGTTGCTTAGTATCTCTTTTGGTTTATGTTATGATGTTTTATGATAATAGTTTCTTAATCAAAAGAAGTAATATCAAGTGAGATGTACTGTTTAAGTCTTGCAAGGTCAGCGAGGTTGGTGTTGCCGTCTTTGGTGGTGTCGGATACATTATCCGGAATAAAGCTTAAATCTTTGTCGCCTATCAATGAGAGAGAAAGTTCGGTAAGGTCAGTGAGATCAACTTTTCCGTCAATGTTCATGTCACCGCATTTTAAATTCTGGGCATCGGTGTTTGCACAAAATAAAATGGAAGTTGCAAGTACAAATTCACTTTTTTCAAAAGATTTTACGAGTTTTATAAGTTCTGCATTGGTGAGATTTGAAACGTTGATCCCAAGATGCTGACTAAAATTATCACTGTGAAGATACTCAATAAATTCCGGATAGTATTCATATTCTTTTTGATAATCAGAAGACATATAAGTAACATCTGCTATCTGTATTGAGTCATCTATACCAAAATCTTTTGCTGTCCAGACTTTATTTATTTCGCTGTATTTCTTTTTGATTACGACCTGAAGTCCTTCGGCACCGTATATGTATGACTTTTCAATTGTTTTGTTTTCTATGAGTTCATCATTTAAATATTTTTCATTTTCTTTAAATTCTTCACACATAAGCATAACAGACTCTACTCCGATACTACTGGTATTCGGTACACGTTCATCGAGAGCGGAAACGTTAAAGCTTAATGAAGAAATGCAGGAGATTATTGCTGTTGCCAAAGCTAATGATTTCACTTTTCTTTTTTTCATAAAAACATCACCTTTCTGAAAATTACGAAATATCGAGTTTATAAATAACTATTGTGAAAGAAAACAATTAAAGAATTCTCTACGACTATATTATACTGTAAAAGCTTAATAACTACAATACAATATTTTTATAAAATTTTATTATAAAACTTGTTTATAATGCTTGTAAAAATTATAATTATTCTATTATTATATGACAGATAGATATTAACCAATTAAGCCAATTGGAAAAAGAGATACAAAGCAACGGTTTCAAAGGTTGCTTTGTATCTCTTTTGGTTTATGTTATGATGTTTTATGATAATAGTTTCTTAATCAAAAAGAAGTAATATCAAGTGAGATGTACTGTTTAAGTCTTGCAAGGTCAGCGAGGTTGGTGTTGCCGTCTTTGGTGGTGTCGGCTGAAATATTCTGAGTATCTGTAAGTTCTTTATCGCCTATTAATGCAAGCGACAGTTCTGTGAGGTCGGTAAGGTCAATTGAGCCGTCTGAATTTATATCACCATAGGTTATTGTAGTGTTAACACTCCAGACAGCTGTTATTGCTAAAACCATTCCGCTGTTTTCTAAAGCCTCGATAGCCAACTTAGCTGTTTGAGGATAACCGTCTTTCAAATCAAACTGAATATATTGATGAAAACTATCACTCTGTAAATATTCAATATATTCATCTGTGTAAATAAATTTTGAAGTATTTTTATCTTCTGCATTATAAGCTGTCAGGTCCTGCACATAGATTGCATTATCTACGCCAAAATCTTCCGCTTTCCATTCTTTATTCAATTCACTGTACTCATTTTTAACTACAGCTATAATTCCATCGATACCGCCAAGATAATATTTGTCAACCCATTCATTAGAAACAGGTTTTTCTTGTGAAAATCCATCTTCATTCTTAAAGTTGCTTTCAAAATTCAATATATCTTGAGGAGAATAAAGTGAACAATATACATCTTCTGGATTCTGTCCTCCAAGTGACTCAATATCACCATAATACACTCCGGCATTGACATTGATTGAATTTGTTGAAAATAAGCCTGTGAACAATGCAGTTGCCAAAGCTAATGATTTCACTTTTCTTTTTTCCATAAAAACATCACCTTTCTTAGAGTTTGAAAATATTACTTACGCAAAAAAATATCAACCTATTTTAAAAAAATGGATACATTTATTTAGTTCCATTATACCATGAATGATAAACCTATACAATTGAAAATCATAACAAAAATTTATAATAAACTTTGTTGTAAAATAACCTGATCATAAAATAAGTGGTTTATAGTATAAATCAGTTCTTATCAATATATATTAAAAAAAATATACTTTTGTAATTAAGAAATATTGTAATAGTTTTTAGTTATAATGTTTTTTTTTGGTAAAAATACCGATTGATATTGACTTGTCTGTATGATATAATTTTAAGTGTAAAGAAGTATAATCTTTTATTTATTTTTTGATGATGTTGTTTTAACTGGAAAATATAGTATATGACTTTTTGATAATTTATAAGGAGCTGATTTTTATGAAAAATAAAAAATCTTTGTTAGTGTGTTCGTTAATGTCATTGTCATTAGCATTTTCAAATGTTCTTATGACAGTAAATGCTGATGAAGTGCAGAATGTATCTGTAGTTGAAAATACAGCACAGGATATTATCGGATATGATAAGTCCGGAAATGCAGTATATGGCGGAGTTTATGATGTTATAGCCGGATTTTCTAAAGACGGTACACCTATCATCGAAACATCTCCTTATAACAGGATAACAGGTGTGCCTGCGAGTAGAGCAAGCAATGACTTTAAATATGATAGTCTTGGTTTTAAGGTTATCTTTGGTTCGTATGAAGAATTTGAAGGATTTGATGAAAAGGGAAATCCGATACTTTCTTATGATAAAGGACTATCAGACGGAACGAAAAGTATCCCTCTGATAGCTATCGTTATGGCTTACGATAAAGACGGTGAAAAATGGCTAGCCGGTATCTGCGACAGAACAATGGGTGTTGATGCGGAAGGTAATCCTGTTATATGGAATTATATTTTCGGTTCTGAACACCTTTCAAAATCCGTTCTCGGAGTTGATGCTGACGGAAATAAAATATATGGCGGTGTCTATGATGTACTGCTCGGATTTAATGAGGACGGTACACCCGATATTGTGACATCTCCTTATAACAAAATAACAGGCGTTCCGGAAAATCCTGTAGTTCTTGGCTATGATGATGCAGGGTATGTGATACTTGGTACAGAAGATGAAAAACTTGCCGGATTTGATGAAAAGGGAAATCCTGTTGTACTTAATGTTTCAGACGATATGAAGATAGCACCGGTTGAAACAGTAGGTGATATTAACGGTGACAGTAAGACCGAACTTACAGACCTTACCGAATTATCCTTGTATCTTATCGGAGATAAAGAGCTTTCAGACGATGAGTTACTGCGTGCAGATGTAAACCATGATGAAAAAGTAGACCTCGCCGACCTTGCTACACTTAAAATGAATATAGTAAATCCATAAAAATATAAATCACAAAACCATCGGTAATTTGCCGGTGGTTTTGTTTTGGGTAAAAAATATCATAAAGTGTATGGACAATAACTATACAAATATGGTATAATTAGAAACAGAAGAAAGATTTTTTGTGTTATTGGGGGGCTTATTTCACAGTAAGCAGTAAGCTAAAATTTTGTAAATTTTTTGACATTTAATTATATATGTGTTATACTATATAAGGTTATGTTTAACGTAAATTTTTTATAAAGTTTTGGTACATAATAAATTAAAGGGAAATTAAAATAAAATTTTGAAAGGCGGAATACGATGCTGGAGCTTAAAGATATCCGATGGACTACTGAAGATGGTGAAGAAATTTTAAAAGGGATAAACCTTTCAGTTCCTGACGGAAAGCTTACTGTTGTTACCGGACCTAACGGAGGCGGAAAGACCTCTCTTGCTAAGGTAGTAGCAGGACTTTACAAGGCGTCAGACGGAAAAATATTTATAGATGACAATGATATAACCGACTGGAGCATAACAGAACGTTCCAAAAACGGAATAGCATATGCTTTTCAGCAACCTGTAAGATTTAAAGGTCTTACAGTAAGAGATCTTCTTGAAATATCCGCAGAAAGAACTCTGTCAAGTGTTGAGATCTGTTCACTTCTCAGCGAAGTAGGTCTTTGCGGACGTGAATATATGGACAGAGAAGCAGATGCAAGTCTTTCAGGCGGTGAAAGCAAGAGAATAGAAATAGCTACCGTACTTGCAAGAAAAAATGCGAAGATGCTTGTTTTTGATGAACCTGAGGCAGGTATAGATCTGTGGAGTTTTACAAATCTTATCAAAGCTTTTGAAGAGATAAAGACTGACCATTCACGTTCACTTCTTATAATCTCTCATCAGGAAAGAATAATGAATATTGCCGATTATATCGCAGTAGTTGCCGATGGTAAAGTAAGCCGTATGGGAACAAGGGAAGAAATACTTCCTACGCTTATGAATGAAACAGGCAGTGCATGCTGTTCACTCAGAAATAAATAAGAAAGGTAGTTTGAAAAGATTATGAACGATATTACACAAACTCTGCTCGGTGTTGTTTCTGACTGGGACGGAAGTTACAAGGGCGCATACAATATACGTGAAGACGGAGGTTGCGCAGGAAGACAGTCATCAGAAAATATAAAAATAGAATCCAAAAATGACAATCCCGGAATAGTTATCAGGGTAAGTTCAAAAGCACAGCAGGAAACAGTCTATATACCGGCGTGTGTTACACATTCGGGTGTAAGTGACCTGGTTTATAATGATTTTATTATAGAAGACGGTGCAGATGTTATAATCGTTGCAGGGTGCGGTGTTCATTCTGACGGCGAGGAAGAAGCACGTCACAACGGTATTCACAGATTTTTCATCGGAAAAAATGCAAAAGTTCTTTACAAGGAAAAACACGTAGGTACAGGAAACGGTGAAGGCGCAAAGCGTATCGACCCTGTTACCGATATCGAGATGCAGGAAGGTTCATATATGGAGATGGACACAATGCAGATAAGCGGTGTTACATCAACAAACAGACTTACTACTGCCAAACTCGGTGCAGGAGCCAAACTTGTTATTCACGAAAGACTCCTTACTGATAATGACGAAAAAGCAAAGTCTGACTTCAAAGTTGACCTTGACGGCGAAGATTCAAGTGTTGACCTTGTTTCACGTTCAGTTGCAAAGGGAAATTCATATCAGGAATTTTATTCTACACTAAACGGAAACAACAAGTGTACAGGACATTCCGAATGTGACGGTATCCTTTCAGAAAACGGAAAAGTTATAGCAGTTCCTGCTCTGTACGCAGCAAATATAGATGCCTCACTCATACACGAAGCAGCTATAGGAAAGATCGCAGGAGAACAGATCATAAAATTATGTACTCTCGGACTTACTGAAGAAGAAGCGGAGAGAAAGATAATAGACGGATTTTTGAAGTAACAGATCAGAGGTTATTATTATGTTGAAAATAGTTATAAAATCAGAAGGCATGATGTGTGCAATGTGCGAATCACATATGAATGATGCTTTTTCAAAAGATTTTCAGATAAAGAAAATAACATCAAGTCATGGTGAAGGGCAGACCGTCATCATTTCGGAAAATGATATAAGCGATGACAAGGTAAAGGAAACTGTTGAAAAAGCAGGTTATAAGTTTATATCTGTTTCAAGAGAACCATACGAAAAGAAAGGTATATTATCTTTTCTTTCAAAATAAGAGTTAAGGTAAAACGCAGTTTTCGCCATAGTCGGAGATTGCGTTTTACTTGTGATTTACGGAGGAATAAAAAAATTGAATACCAGGAAACTTACAAAGTTATCTCTTCTCACTGCGATAGCACTGATAATATTTATTATAGAGATGAGATTGCCTGACCTTTCGGGTATCCCCGGAGTTAAGTTAGGGTTAGCTAACATAATAACAGTATACGCACTGTATCACTTCAAAGCTTACGAAGTTGCGATGGTGGTATTTGTACGAATTTTACTAGGTTCTGTATTTGGCGGAAATATGTCTGCTATGATTTACAGTTTATCGGGTGCGGTTTTGTGTCTTGCAGGAATGATATTTCTTAAAAAAATAATAAATGAAAAATATATCTGGCTTTCAAGTGTTGCAGGAGCTATACTTCACAACACCGGGCAGATACTGGCGGCAATGGCGGTAACACGTTCAACTGCAGTGTTTGCATATTATCCGGTACTGGTAGTGTCAGGGTGCATAGCAGGTGCATTTACAGGAATATGTGCAAGTATCCTTATAAAAAGAGTGGGAGATAAAATTTGATTTTTTTGAAAAAAGTATTGACAAATATAAATAGATATGATATTATAATATCAGTAAGCAGATGCTAACCGTTGGTAAGTGTGTGCTAACTCAATAATTTAAGTCTATTTATTTTTTAGTCCGGAGGGAAACTATGAGTGTAGTTGTAGTTGGTGGAAACGACCGTATGGCATCACGTTATAAGGAGATATGCGGTAATTACAATTGTAAAGCAAAAGTATTTACACAGATGCCTGCAAACTTTGAAAACAAGATCGGTAACCCTGACCTTGTAGTCGTTTTTACAAATACTTGTTCACACAAAATGGTGATGAGAGTAAACAGCAGGGCAGATAAGCATGATATTGCAGTTGAAAAGATACATAGTGCCAGTGCTACTGCTTTGAAAAATGTACTCGAAAAGTATTGTAACTGATAAATGCGAGAATATCGCATAATTTTTTAAGTCATAAGTTAGATATAACTAACTGAAAAGGAGGAAGAACATGATGTGTTCTGAATGCAGAAATTTTGAAATGAAACTTGCAAATCATTCAGCTCCTTCATTGCTTGGAGTAAAGTGCGCAAATCTTATTTCACTTAATAAACACGAATTTAATGTTGAAGAACAGTTGGAGCGTTTCAACAGCAAGGCAGTAAATAAAGGACTGAAGATCGAACAGTTGTGTTCCTGTGAAAATCATGTTCTTATCTTCCTGTACAATGAAAAAATGCTCGGAGACAGACTGGCACTTGCTGAAAACAGAAAAATACTCAGCAGTTACGGATATGCAGAAGATATGTCGCTTGGTGACTGTCTGAAAAGACTGTCCGAAAGAATAGGTGCTCATGGTGAGTTCCCGCATGAAATAGGTGTTTTTCTCGGTTATCCGCCCGAAGATGTCAGAGGTTTTATAGAAAACAAAGGCAAAAACTTTAAGTTTTGTGGAAGCTGGAAAGTTTATGGTGATGTAAACCGTGCAAGAAGACTTTTTGATAACTATGATAAGTGCAGAAAATTTCTGTGCAATAAATTAGATATGGGTTATGATATATATCGTGCCCTGAAGATTTCTTAGAGGAGGAGTTATTTTAATGAAAGCAGCAGTAATTTACTGGAGCGGTACAGGTAATACCGAACAGATGGCAAAAGCTGTAGCAGAAGGCGCTAACGCAGAACTGTTTACGGTATCTCAGTTTAGTGGCAGTGTTGATGACTATGATGCCATTGCATTCGGTTGTCCTGCAATGGGAGCAGAAGTTCTCGAAGAAGATGAGTTTGAACCGTTTTTTACAGCAAATGAGGGCAAACTCAGCGGTAAAAAAATCGCATTGTTCGGCTCATACGGCTGGGGTGATGGCGAATGGATGAGAGAATGGGTGAAACGTTGCACTGACAACGGCATTTCAATAGTAAATGGCGAAGGTCTTATGGCAAACGAATCACCAAATGACGATGACCTTGCAAAATGCAAGGAACTTGGCGAAACTCTTGTAAAATAAAATTTTTCTTCTATTATTATTAATATGCACCGCTCTGACATAGTCAGCAGATGTGCAAAGCAATAATATAATCAAAAAAATCAAGCATCTTCTTTTTAATTTCCCTTTATTTTTTATGTATAATCATACAAAAAAATCGATGAGTGCAGAACAAATGCATTTCATCGGTTTTTTGTTTTTAAAAAAATTATGTGTTAATTGACTATGTATCTTGAAAAAATAACAGTTAATACAAAAAACCTCTCCGAAAACAAATTCGGGGAGGTTTTTGATATCTTAAATATAAATTACTTAACGATACTCAGAAGAACACCGGCAGCAACTGCTGAACCGATAACACCGGCAACGTTAGGACCCATAGCGTGCATAAGAAGGAAGTTTGTAGGATTTTCCTGTGCACCAACCTTCTGGGAGACACGTGCAGCCATAGGAACGGCTGAAACACCTGCTGAACCGATGAGCGGATTAACTTTACCGCCTGTAACTTTGCACATAATCTTACCAAAGAGAAGACCGGCAGCTGTACCGATAGAGAATGCGATAACACCGAGAACTATAACTTTTGCAAATTCAGGAGTAATTATCTTGTCGGCTGTTGTTGTAGCACCAACTGAAACACCGAGGAATATTGTAATAATATTCATAAGTTCGTTCTGTGCTGTCTTAACAAGTCTGTCACATACTCCGCTTTCTTTGAGAAGGTTTCCGAGCATGAGCATACCAACGAGTGGAGCTGCTGAAGGAATAAGAAGAGCGATGATAATTGTAACAGCTATAGGGAAGATAATTTTTTCAGTCTGTCCTACAGGACGGAGTGTTTCCATAACAATAAGACGTTCTTTTTTTGTTGTAAGAGCCTTCATTATCGGAGGCTGAATGATAGGAACGAGTGCCATATATGTATAAGCGGCAAGAGCGATAGTACCTGTTGAGATAGTAGCGTCACCGCCAAGAAGTTTACTTGAAACGAAGATAGCTGTCGGACCGTCAGCACCACCGATAATAGCGATTGAAGCAGCTTCTGCTTCAGAGAATCCGAGCATTGCGGCACCTATAAATGTGATAAAGATACCTGCCTGTGCAGCCGCACCGAGAAGGAAGCTTTTCGGATTTGAGATAAGCGGAGCAAAGTCTGTCATAGTACCGATGCCGAGGAAGATAAGCGGAGGGAATATCTGAAGCTTTACTCCAAGATAGAGAATGTCAAGAAGACCGCCCTCATGAAGAATCTTTCCGAAGTCAATGTTTGTCGGATCGGCATAAAGATCAGGTGTATACATTGCTGTCAGCGGAAGGTTTGTGAGGAGCATACCGAATGCTATAGGAAGCAAAAGCAGAGGCTCAAACTTTTTTGCGATAGCCAGATACATAAAAACAAAGGAAATGAGAATCATAACACAGCTTTGCCAGTTGAGACTTGCAAAACCACTTGTTACAGCAAGATCCTTTAGCGTATCGGCGAATATTTGTAATACTTCACCCATGATAAATAGAAATCCTTTCGTAATAAATTAAAAAAGATGAACAAAAAATTAAAAAGGTCTTGTATTTTCACGCTGACCTGCCGCACCCCATACAGAGCGTGAAGAACGGCTTTTATTAATAGCTCTCTTTATTGATTTGACAGCATAATTTTTTCCGTCCTTTGCCGCCATCATGGCAACAGCCGCAGAAATAACAGCTATTATGTTGTCATCTTCACTTTCTGAAGCTACAGTTTCTTTTGTTGTATTTACCTCAACCGGAGCCGGCTTCTGAGGAGCAGGTGGTGTGCTGTTTTTCTTATCATTTGACTTTTTACTGCTACTCTGAAAGATTTTTCCGAATAAAGTAACAAAAATGATAAGAAGAACAAGTGCAAGGAACACAACAACAAGGCCTGTTATAACAACAGCCCATACTTTAGTCCATTCGATTTGCATAAGTATAACTCTCCTATCGTTAGTGTATTGAAATTAAACCATATAAAATTATTATACCTCAAAAATTATTTTATTGCAATATAAATCTGCTAAAAATATTAAAAAAACTTATTTTAAGTTGAATGTAAATAAAATCCTTTTTCATGTTTTTTATAAAAAATAAAAATTATACATTGTAAAGTACCCGGATTTATGATATAATAACTATGAAAGGTAAATAATTGTGAGGAAATTTATGAAATTATTTCATTCACAAAAGGAACGTTGGTTTAGTTTTTCAGGGAGAAAATTATATGAACGAAAAGATAGTAATAAAACCCAAAAATTATGCGAAGTTTCAGGTCGATATAGACGACAACTTCAAGATCGTGAGCATAGATAAAGGTTTTACAGAAGTAACGGGGTTTAAACAGTCGGACATTGATACGGGTCTTTATATGAGCAGAATGATACCGACAGAAACATATAACGATTATATAATATCAGTAAGGGAAAATATCACTAAAAACGGAGAATTCTGTTGTAAACACCCTATAATAATAAAAGACAGAACAGTGATAACAGTATCATGTTTTGGTGAGCTGGAGTTTTATGATTCGGTAAATACCCGTAAGGTAAAAATGATACTTACTGTAAGCGAAAAGAAAAAAACAGACGGTAACGGAAATGAAAATATCATACCTGAACTCGGAAAAGATGTTCTGACAGGTCTTTATTCCAGAGAAACAGGTGAAAAACTTATAAAACAGTATCTTAAAATAAAACCTAAGGAAGAACTGTGCGCACTTTGTATCATCGATATAGATGATTTTTATGAGATAAATAATCTGTATGGCAGAGAGTTCGGAAACTCAATACTTGAAGAAGTTGCAGAAAAATTAAGCATAGTTGTAAGACCTACAGATATAGTTGTCAGACTTGGCGGTGACGAATTTATGGTCTTCACCAAAAATACAAACAAGTCGTATATAAAAACTTTCGGAGCATCTATAAGTCAGCGTGTAAACAGTATATATGCCGGACATGAAAAAGATATAGACATTTCATGTACTATAGGAATAGTAAATACTTACTATTCTGAAAAGTATGATGAGCTTTTTGATTTTGCATACAAGACTCTTATGTTTGCAAAGAAAACAAAGAAGGGTTCAAGTCTTCTTTATTCAGAAGTATCACATCTTGTTGATTCCAAGGTGCTGGACGCTACTATTATAGATAAGGGCGTAAATGCGATTATCGATTCAAATCCTACAGCAAACGGAGATATAGTTTCTTTTGCATTTTCTCTTCTTGAAAAGTCAAAAGATCTTAAATCGGCTATAAATCTGTTATTCCCTAAGATAGCCAAGACTTTTAATTTCAGCAGAATAATCATATTTGAAATGAACGATGATAATATGTTTTATAAGTTTACTTATCACTGGTGTGAAAAAGGAAAACCTGCTGATTTCAATAAAGTATATGATTTTAACAGAAAAGATTATAATGCTCTTATAGAGTATTTTGAGCAGGACGGAATAATCCAGATCACACCAAAGATAATGTCAAAGCTTTCAAAATCTCTTCGTAAGATGCTTGAAAAAAATGAAAAGAATCAGTATATCTTTTCTGCGATATATAGCGAAGGTGTTTTCAGAGGTTGTCTTATCTTTGAAACACACGATAAAAACAGAAAGCTTTCAGCTTCTGAGATAACTACTTTAAAAGAACTGTCACGTATAGTTGCCACACATATAAATATAGTAAATGCAGACCTTGCAAGCAAGGCGAAGTCAGAGTTTCTTTCACGTATGTCACACGAAATACGTACTCCTATCAATGCAATAAAAGGCATGACCGATAAGGCTATGTGTGTAATTGAAAACGATGATAGTTTTGAAAACGAAGAAGTTTATGACTGCCTTGAAAAGATAGGTATATCAACACGTTATCTTAGTTCGCTTATCAATGATATTCTCGATATGTCAAAGATCGAGAGCGGAAAGATGAATATATCAGAAGAAATTTTTGATATGAACAATCTTGTTGAAGATTTTGAACTTATGATAAAGCCTCAGGCAGAGCAAAGACTTATAAGAGTAGCTATAGAACGCAATTATGAGAGTAAGCTCTTTATAGGCGATCAGATGAGAATAAATCAGGTCCTTATAAACCTTGCGGCAAATGCGTTGAAGTTTACTCCGTTTAACGGAAATGTCAAAGTGATGATAGATGAAACGGAGAACAACGAAAACTATTCACTTATAAAATTTACTGTTGAAGATAACGGTATCGGCATAAAAGAAAAAAATATCAAAAAGATATTTGAAGCTTTTGAACAGGGCGAAACAACTGTTACAAAGTCATACGGGGGAACAGGTCTTGGCTTGCCGATAAGTAAAAATATAGTTGAACTTATGGGCGGACAGCTTTCTGTAAAGAGTGAAGAAAATAAAGGTTCAACATTCTTCTTTACACTTAAACTCAGAAAGTGCAGATCTCTTACAGATTCGATACGTGAAACCCTCTTTATGCAGAACCAGACATATGATTTTACAGGAAAGAAATTATTGCTTGCAGAAGATAATGATTTTAATGCAGAGTTTGTAAAATCGCTTCTTGAATATGTTGGTTTTGAAGTGAGTGTAGCTCTCAACGGAAAACAGGCACTGTATACATTTATGTCAAATCCTGCTTATACATATGATATAATTCTTATGGACGTAAGAATGCCACTTATGAATGGTTATGACGTTGCAGGCTGTATACGAAGTTCCGAAAAGGCAGATGCTTGTTCGGTACCGATCATAGCACTTACAGCAAATGCGGCAGGTGATGACAGGAAAATCGCTATTCAGAGCGGAATGAATGCTTATCTTTCAAAGCCTTTTGAAAAAGAAATGTTATATGCTATGCTAAAACAGTTTTTATCAGGCGGAGCAGATGTGTCAGTTGTTCCTCAGATCGAAAGTGTTACAGTAGATGTACGATAAATATGTAACTAAAGCAGACTTGTATGATTCAGGTCTGCTTTATTAGGGTTATAAAACTATATACTATTATATATATGAAAAGGTGATAAAAATGATTTTGGTTGTAGATGTCGGAAATACAAATATAGTATCTGCCATATATGACAATGATAAGCTTTGTTTTTTATTCAGATGCAAAACAGAAAAAGAAGAAGTGCTTATGAACTATACAAATAAAATAAAAGATATTTTTGAAAAAAACAGTCTTGATATAAAAAATATAGACGGAGCTATCATATCTTCTGTAGTACCGATGATAAATCAGACTTTAAATGACGTAATATTCAAATTTTCAGGGTGCAAAGCAAAAGTACTTGACAGTAGTTTTGAAACAGGACTCAGTATCTGTACCGATAATCCTGAAAAAGTAGGAAGCGATATTTTATGTGGTGCGGCAAAAGCTTTTGATAAATATAAAACGTCGGTTATAGTATTTGATTTTGGAACAGCAAATACGGTATGTGCGGTTGACAACCACGGAAATTATCTTGGACATTCGATTTGTCCGGGAATATGGACTTCTTTCAGAGCACTTTCGGAGTTTACAGCAAAGTTGCCAATGATAGATACGATACCTGATAATATGGATGTTATCGGAAAAAA
This sequence comes from Ruminococcus sp., assembly GCA_015066745.1. Taxonomy (GTDB): domain Bacteria; phylum Bacillota; class Clostridia; order Oscillospirales; family Ruminococcaceae; genus HUN007. The sequence continues at coordinate 19,169 of SVNW01000025.1, forward strand.
CACAGCTGACTCAATAAGATCGGGTGTGGTGTTGGGAACAGCTTGTTTTGTTGATGGTATGGTGAAAAAATATAAAAAGATACTTGGTGATGATGCAAGAGTAGTTGCAACCGGCGGACTTGCAAGAGTTATACTTCCTCATTGTGAAACAGATGTTGATTATGAAGAAAATCTTCTGTTAGACGGACTTAGATTTTTATACGGATTAAATTGATGTATTTTTTATGCTTATCATAATTAGTCCGAATTGATAACTATAAATTACAGAAAGGTTACAATAAAACAGAAAAATCGCTTTAATTATTAATTAATCGTTACAAAAACAAAAAATAAAATTACAATTCAAAGCATGAATTAGAAAAGTTTTAATATAAATTGTGCTAAGTGTACAAAAATATATAAAAAATTATTACGTCATTTGTAACTGGTCTGCATTGATTTTTTCTCATACTTATAGTATAATATATATTATAATGAAATTGTGAAAATAGCTTTGTTTTGAGTTTTTGCTTTTCATTGTACGAAAATTAAGAATAAACAGATAGATAAATAAAGACGGACATACAGACAATCGGATTCAACATATTAATTTACAAATAAACAGAAACGAGGAATAGGGAAAATGGAGTTTTTCCATAAGTCTGTAATGTTGGAAGAATGCATTGACTTTCTCGACATAAAACCGGACGGTATATATGTTGACGGTACCGCCGGCGGAGCAGGTCATTCAAAGAAAATTGCGGAAAAATTAAACACTGACGGTAGGCTGGTTGCGATCGACAGAGATCCCGATGCTGTAGCAGTGGCTACAGAGCGACTGTCAGGTTATAATGCTGTTGTGGTAAAAAGAAACTTTTCACAGATGCGTGAAGTTCTTGATGAGCTTGGTATAGACAAGGTTGACGGTGTGCTTCTTGATCTTGGTGTTTCTTCACATCAGCTTGATAAAGGTGAACGAGGCTTTTCATACCATCAGGACGCTCCTCTCGATATGAGAATGAGTCAGGAGGGTATAAGTGCCAGAGATATCGTAAATACATACTCAAAAGACGAGATAGCCAGAATTCTTTTTGAATATGGCGAAGAGAAGTTTGCATGGCGTATAGCTGAAAATATTATTAAGGAAAGAGAAGTTGCTCTGATAGAAACAACTTTTCAGCTTGCCGAAATAATAAAAAACAGCGTTCCTGCAAAAGTCAGACGTGAAAAAAATCCATGCAAGAAGACGTTTCAGGCAATAAGAATAGCTGTAAACGGTGAGTTTGAGCATATATCATCAGGTCTTGACAGTGCTTTTGAATCGTTGAAAACTGGTGGACGTATAGCAGTTATAACTTTCCATTCTCTTGAAGACAGACTTGTAAAACAAAAGTTTGCAGGCTGGTGTAAGGGCTGTATATGCAATCCGGATTTTCCGCAGTGTATATGCGGAAGAAAGCCGTTGGCAAAGCTTGTGAATCGTAAACCTATAGAAGCTACAGCTGACGAACTTGATGATAATAACAGAAGTCGCAGTGCAAAATTGCGTGTTCTTGAAAGGATATAGGTGGTTTGATGTCTATGAATATGGCATACAAATACGATCCGAACAAATATAATCTCAACAAATACAGAAATCTTGATATCAAAACTCAGGAACCTGAAGAAGTAAACAGACAGAAAATAACTATACAGAGTAAAAATGCTGATAAAAATTCATCTCTGAAAATAGTTGTAGGTGCTGTTATTGTCATGGTCATGCTTTTTTGCGTAATATACGGAAAAGTACAGGTAAGTGACATGTACAATCAGATAAATGAACAGAAAGCGGTACTTGAAAATCTTGAAAATGAAAATGCAAGATTGAAAGTTTCCATTGAGTCGTATGCATCTCTTGAAAATATCGAATCTCATGCCGAAAGAATCGGACTTAAGAAGATAGATAAAGCTCAGATATGGTATATAGATCTCAGTGATGGCGATGATATCCGGATCTCTCAGACAGATGACAATATATTTGTAAGGATAAGAAAAGTGTTTAGTTCTCTTTCTGAATAATTTTCACGATCAAAAAATATAATATATTATGTGGAGTCAGATAGTCAATCTTTTATGGATTGACTATTTTTGAGGATAGACTCTTTACTTTTTACGTATGTACTGTGAGGGAAACAATATATTGATTTTTAGGAGGTTTTATTTTGGCGGACTTACCTTCAGTGAAAATGAAGAAAAGAGCAAATCTTGTCGTAATGATAATTACATTTCTTTTTGCAATTATGGTTACGTTAAATCTTTTTAAAATAATGGTTATGGATTCGGAGATGTATCAGGCGGAAGCGGATAACAATCAGTTCGGAGCCACTCCTATACCTGCAAACCGAGGCTCGATATACAGTGCTGACAATAAGATACTTGCACAGAGTGCAACAGTATATACGCTGTATATAGACCCTGTTGTTTTTAATCAGAGAGATCTTAAACATAAAGAAGAAATAATACAATATCTCGTACAGCATATCGGAATAGACGAAGAGAAAATATTAAAAGCTATGAGCAAGACAGAGTCGCAGTATGAAGTTCTTGCAAAGCAGGTTGAAAAACCTCAGAAAATAGATACCGAAAAGTTTCTTGACGAAAAGTCAATAACTTGCATATCGTTTATTGAAGATACAAAGAGATATTATCCTCAGGACAGTCTTGCATCGGCTGTTATCGGATTTATAAATGCTGACGGTGATGGTCAGTATGGTATAGAACGTACATATGATGAGTATCTTGCCGGTGTTGATGGCGTAACTATTTCTGCAAAGGACGCTTCAGGAAATACTATGCCTTACAAATATTCAAAGTTATATGAGGCAGAGGACGGAGATTCACTTGAACTTACCATCGACAGTATGGTTCAGTATTATGTTGAATCGGCACTCGACTCAACTGTTGAAAAATTTGATGCTGACTATCCCGGCTGTGCAATAGTTATGAACGCCAAGACAGGTGCTATACTTGCTATGGCAACTTCAAACGGTTTTGACCTTAACAACAGAGCAGAACTTCCGGAGGAAGACAGACTTTATCTTGAAACAGTGCCGGAAAAAGATCGTGATACCGAGGAGTCAAGATTGCTTGAAGAAATGTGGAAAAACAAGGCTATCTCATACACATATGAACCTGGTTCCGTATTCAAGGTTATAACAGGTGCCGCAGCTCTTGAAGAAAAGGTTGTTTCTTTTGAAGATCATTTTGAATGCAAGGGAGCTGTTAAGGTAGATGGTGTTGAGATCAAGTGCCACATATTCGGAAGTAATGGTGCACATACAGATGAAAACGGAAATGTTATAACAACACTTAATTTCAAACAGGCACTTGCAAACTCCTGTAACCCTGCTTTTATGCAAATAGGTTTTGCACTTGGTGCCGAAAAATTCAGTTATTATTCAGATGCATTTGGTATGAGAGAGAGAACAGGAATAGATCTTCCAAATGAAGTAGGAAGTTATTATGCTCCGCTTGACAGTGAAAATTCTACTGCATCTCTCAGAAACGGACCGATGCTTGCCCGTTCGGCATTTGGTCAGGCAAATACTATTACACCGATACAGATGATAACAGGATATACAGCAGCAATTAACGGCGGATATCTTTTACAGCCTTATGTTGTTGATAAAATAATAGACTGTGACGGAAATATCGTAAGAGATACTGATTCGATAGTAAAACGTCAGGTTGTTTCAGAACATACGTCAGCTCTTATGAGAGAGGCTCTTCTTGATAACGTTGATGTACATTCGGGTGGTAACGCATACATAAGCGGTTATAAGATAGGCGGAAAGAGTGGTACAGCCGAAAAAATTTCAGCAAATGCTCAGGCAAAACAAGCAGAATTAGCTAAAAAGGAAAAAGACCCTGATTACGTTATACAGGAACTTCCGATGGAACACTGTGCATCATATTGTGCGTTTGCTCCTGCAGATGATCCTGAAATAGTTATTCTCGTTATTGTGGATCAGCCTGATATGAGTATAGGATATTACGGAAGTAAAGTTGCGGCACCATGTGTTACAGAGATGCTTACAAATATTCTTCCTTATCTTGGACATTATCCTGAATATACAGAAGAAGAACAGTTAAAAATGAGTATACGTGTTCCTGATGTTGAAACTATGATGCTTAATGAAGCTATCTCAACGATTGAAAAAGAAGGATTCAAAGTTGATGTAAGAGGAGAGGGCGGAACAGTTGTTGCGCAGTATCCTACAGTTGCCAACAGTATGCCTAAGGGTGGAACGGTTATACTATATACTACAGCCGATTACGAACAAAAAGAGGTTATTATGCCCGATATGAAAGATATGTCTGTAAGTCAGGCAAATCAGACTCTTCTTGATCTTGGACTGAACATAACGATACAGGGTTCTCAGAGTGAAAAAGCTTTTGTATTTTCACAATCGATCGCAGCAGGTACACCTGTAAAAGAGGGAACTATAGTTACGGTTCAGTTCGGTGTAAATGATTCAAACGGTTGATTTTTATCAGAGCTGGGAGAAAATTTTATGAATCTTTATAAATTATTTGAAGATATAAAAAAACCGGAATTTTCAGATACAGAAGTAAGTATGATAACTGATGATTCCCGAAAAATACAAAAAGATTGTGTATTTTTCTGTGTTAAAGGCGGTTCTTTTGATGGTCATACAAAAGCTGCGGAGGCTATCGAAAAAGGAGCGGCAGCTGTTGTTACCGAGAGAGATATGGGGCTTAAACGACAGATAATTGTTGAAAATTCCAGAAAAGCATATGGAAATGCGTGTGCCGCATGGTTTGATCACCCAGAACGAAAGCTCAGGTTTATAGGAGTTACCGGGACAAACGGAAAAACCACTATGACAAATGTTATAAAACATATCCTGACATATGCAGGCTTTAAAACAGGTCTTATCGGTACGATACACAACGAAATAGGTGATGAGATAGTAAGCACTCAGAATACTACTCCTATGGCATACGAATATATGTCACTTCTTGACCGAATGGCAAAAGAAGGCTGTGATGTTGTCATAATGGAAGTATCATCATTTGGGCTGGTTCAGTACAGAACAGGACCTACAAAATTTGATATTTCTGTTTTTACAAATCTTACGCAGGATCACCTTGATTATCACGGAACTATGGAAGAATATTTTAAAGCTAAAAAAATGCTTTTTGACATTTCAGATGTGGCTATATGCAATATTGATGACAGTTATGGAAAAAGGCTGTATGACAGTATAAATATTCCGAAATATACTTTCAGCCGAAAATCAGAAGCTGATTTTTATGCGCATGATATCAGTCTGTATTCGGATAAAACAGTTTTTAAACTGTGTCATGATAAAAAAGAATCAGATATTACAGTTTCAATGACCGGTATGTTCAATGTTGAAAATATTACGGCTGCTGTTGCAGTGTGTTCAGAATTTGGCGTTACTGATGAAAAGATAACAGATGCTTTGTCAGTGTGCAGAGGTGTTAAAGGAAGATGCGAAATAATTCCTACCGGAAAAGATTTTACGGTTATATGTGATTATGCTCACACTCCTGATGCACTTGAAAATGTTCTGGCAAGTGTAAAGCAGTATTGTCAGGGAAGACTTATATGTCTTTTCGGATGTGGTGGAAATCGTGACAGAGGAAAACGACCTCTTATGGCGCAGTCAGCTACAAAATATGCTGATATGCTTATTGTAACTTCCGATAATCCAAGAGATGAAGACCCAAATGAAATAATATCCGATATTTTAAGTGGTATCAAAGGAACAAACTGTCCGTATATCACTGTTACAGACAGAAAAGAAGCTATATTTGAGGCACTTAAAACAGCCGGAAAAAATGATATAGTACTTCTTGCCGGAAAAGGTCATGAAGATTATCAGGTACTTGAAAATAATGTTCATATACATTTTGATGAGCGTGAGATCGTAGCAGAAGGTTTATCACTGTTATGATAAAATTAATAAAGAATATTTTGAAGTGATATTCTTTAAGGAGGAATTTTTTAATATGCTAGATATGCTGTTTACCATACGAATAGGTGTTTCGGTTCTTGCTTTTATTATTGCGGCTTTATCCGGAATAGCACTTATACCATATCTTAAAAAAATAAATTTTGGTCAGACTATACTGGATATCGGGCCTTCCTGGCACAAAGAAAAACAAGGAACTCCGATAATGGGCGGTTTTATGTTTATAATAGCAAGTCTGGTCGCTTCTGCTGTAGGATATACAGTTTACCGTTTGTTTTACTTTGATGTGGAAAACAGTCTGGCGGCAAATGGTATGCTCAAACTTATTTCCTGTATGGTTTTCTCGATTCTTTTTTCGGCTATCGGATTTGCAGATGACTATATAAAAGCTGTAAAGAAACAGAATCTTGGATTAAGAGCATGGCAGAAGATGGTGTTCCAGTTCCTTATATGTGTTGCTTTTCTTGTTGCACTTTATTTTCTTGGTGACAAGTCAACAGAAATAAATCTCATGTTTATAAGTTTCGATATAGGCATTTTCTATTATCCGCTCATGGTTCTTGTAATGATATATATATCAAATGCAGTAAATCTGACAGACGGTGTTGATGGTCTGTGTGGTTCTGTAACAGTTGTAACGATGCTTGCATTAACTACAATATGCATGATAATAAAAGAGTACGAAGTATCAATGTATGCAATAGCAATAGCAGGTGGCTGTCTTGGATTTCTTGTATGGAATCTTCACCCTGCAAAGTGTTTTATGGGTGATACAGGTTCTATGTATCTCGGCGGTTCGTTTGTTGCGATAAGCCTGATAACTCATAATCATCTTCTTATGGTTCTCATAGGTCTTGTGTACATACTTGAAGCTTTGTCGGTTGTTATTCAGGTATCATATTTCAAGTTTACTGCGTGGAGACATTTTAAAAAGACAGGTGAAAAGGGAAAAGGAAAAAGAATATTCAAGATGTCACCTATACATCACCATTTTGAAATGTGCGGTTTCAGTGAATATAAGATAGTTATTACATTTTCACTGGTAGCATTGGTAACAGGTGTGATATCCATAGTACTTCAGTATAATGTATAAATGATTTTAAGATAAAAAAATAACCGAAGGATTTTTTCAGACTTCGGTTATTTTTGAGAATATGAAACAGGAGGTTTCAGAAAGTGGCATCAGCAACAAAAAATAAGAAAACCGGTCGTGTCAAGAAAAATAGTATACCAAAAGTAATGCTGAGCAGTATCAAGGACTGGGCAGTTCGGAGCAGAAAACTTGGAACTGTTGATCTTCCGTTTTTTTTCATAGTAATGATATTGCTTGTCATGGGAATAATAATGATGTTTTCTGCAAGCTATGCACTTGCGATAAGTGAGGGAAATCCGGGTACATTTTATGCCACAAGGCAGTTGTTTTTTGCAGGTATTGGTCTTATGGCGATGTGGATACTTTCAAAGATAGACTATCATATTTTTCAGAATAAGGTGATAGCTTTCGGTCTTTTTATAGTTTGTCTTATTATGATGACTATTATTCTGATAAAACCATTACATATAGGAATTAAACTTAACGGTGCAACGAGATGGATGAGTATAGGTCCGTTGCAGTTTCAGCCTTCAGAGCTGATGAAATTTTCAATAGTAATATTATTTGCTATGCTTATAACACATAACTATAAAAGAATGAAAACATTCAAAACAGGTGTATTGCCGTATATCATTGTACTTGGATTGGTAGCAGGGCTTATGATGATGCAGCCTCATCTTTCGGGTACGATCCTTATCTGCCTTATCGGTGCAGTAATGATGTTTGTCGGCGGTACAAAGATGACACATCTTGTTGGCATAGTTATTGTCGGAGTAGTGGCACTTATAGGTGTCGTTATTTATAAGATAGAATATGAGGGTATATCATATTTTACAACAAGAATAAATGCCTGGCAAAATCCAAAATCAGATATAACAGGCGGAGGCTGGCAGACATGGCAGTCACTTGTTGCAATAGGTTCAGGTGGATTTTTCGGAATGGGACTCGGTAACTCAAGACAAAAGTTCCGTTATCTTCCGGAAGCTGAAAACGACTTTGTTTTTTCTATTTTATGTGAAGAACTTGGATTTGTAGGTGCGGTTACTGTAATAGCACTTTTTTCACTTTTTGTTTTCAGAGGATTTTATGTCGCATCAAAGTCACCTGACAAATTTGGTATGCTTATATGCATAGGATTTACTGTACAGGTTGGTTTACAGGCTTTTCTGAATATAGCGGTTGTAAGTAACTTTATTCCTAATACGGGAATAAGTCTTCCTTTCTTCAGTTACGGAGGTACATCTCTGATAATGCTTCTGGCACAGATGGGGATAATACTGAATGTATCAAGAAATGCTACTGCCGATGAAGTTGCAGTAAATGAACCCAGGAAAACCAAGAATAAAATCAGGCTTGTATCAAAAAAATGACAAACTAAGAAAGGTAATGGTATATTTTTATGAGAGCGTTAATAACCGGAGGCGGTACCGGAGGTCATATAAATCCGGCACTTGCCATAGCATCTATTATAAAAGAGCATGAGCCGGATTCACAGTTCCTTTTTGCAGGAACTCCTTTCGGAATGGAAGCAAGACTTATACCTGAAGCGGGATATGATTTTGCTCCTATTAAAGTAAGCGGATTTCAGAGAAGAATAAGCCTTGAAAATATCAAAAGAAATATTCAGGCTGTTGCTTATCTTGCAACATCATCAAAGAGAGCCAAAGAGATAATAAGAGATTTTAATCCGGATATAGTAATAGGAACAGGCGGATATGTAAGCGGTCCGGTAGTACGTATGGCTGCTAAAAATAAAATTCCGACAGCGATACATGAACAGAATGCATATCCGGGAGTTACTACAAAGATACTTACTAAAAGTGTTGACAAAGTTATGCTTACTGTAAAAGAAGCGCTTGATTATCTTGACAATGATATAGACTATACTGTAACCGGACTTCCGGTAAGAGCCGATCTTCTGAAGATGAAAAAAGAAGAGGCAAGAAAAAAGCTTGGTTTTGATGACAGTTTTACAGTACTTTCTTTCGGTGGAAGTCTTGGTGCAGGCTGTATAAACGAAACTATGGCAGAAGTTATAAGAAACAGTCACAGCAAAGGACTTAAAATAAATCATATACATGGCTATGGAGGAATGGGAAAAGACACTTTTCCTGCTCAGATGGCAAGCTATGGTGTGCCTATGAAATCAGAAAGACTGAGAATAACAGAGTACATAAATGATATGGACGTTTGTATGGCGGCAGCAGACCTTGTAGTCTGCCGTTCAGGTGCAACAACTCTTGCTGAACTTGAAGCTATGGGTAAAGCATCGATACTGATACCTTCTCCTATAGTTGCAGGAAATCATCAGTTCCACAATGCAAATGTACTTGGTAAAGCAGGTGCGGCTGTTGTGATAGAGCAGAAAAATGTAAAACATGAAGAAGTGATAAAGCTTGTTGAAGATTTTTACAATGATCCTGCTAAAATAAAAAAGATGTCTGAAAATGCATATGATCTTTCAATAAAAGATACTCATGAAAGAATATGGAAGGTTATAAAAGAAGCAGTGAAAAAATAATTTCACCGTAAACCTGTTTTGTGCATAATATGTTGTAAAAGGCATATCAAGGGATATGGTTTTACAAAAAGGGTGTGGTATATTGCATAAACTGGTTATAAACGGGGGAAAAAAGATCTCCGGGGAAATAAAGCTTCAGGGTGCTAAAAACAGCGCACTGCCTATTCTTGCTGCGACAGTTCTGGTAGAAGGTCAGACAGTTATAAAAAATTGTCCGGAGCTTACGGATATATATGTAGCATCAAGAATACTTACTCATCTTGGCTGTAAAGTTACAAGGCAGGAAAAAGAAACTGTTGTAGTATCAAACAATGGGATCACCTGCGGTTTTATCTCTGAAAAACTTATGCGTGAGATGCGTTCATCAATTATATTTCTTGGAGCAGTCCTTGGAAGATGCGGTGAATGCAGTCTGTATTTTCCTGGAGGCTGTCAGTTAGGTCCGAGGCCTGTTGATATTCATCTCTCAGCTCTCAGAAAAATGGGAATAATGATTTCAGAAGAGCATGGAAGAATAAACTGCACAGCACCAAACGGAATAAAAGGTGCAAAGATAATGCTGGAATTTCCATCTGTAGGAGCTACTGAAAATATAATTCTTGCGGCAGTAAAAGCAGAAGGAGAAACAGAAATAAAAAATGCGGCACGAGAACCGGAAATAAAAGATCTTGTATCTTATCTGGTCAAGTGTGGTGCAAAAATAGAATTCAGTTCCGAAAGTACAATAAGAATAAAGGGTGTTGACAGACTTGATGGATGTGAACATTCAGTCATACCTGACAGAATAGCGGCGGCTACATATCTTGCAGCGGCAGCAATAACTGATGGAGCAGTATGCATATCAGGAACATCTCAGCTTGATGCTTCCTCATTTACCGGATACTTTGAACATATGGGTTGCAGTGTATATATATGCAATGATAAAATATGTCTTAAAGGGAAAAACAGGATATTGCCGGTAAAGTCGCTGAAAACTATGCCGTATCCGGGATTTGCAACTGATATGCAGGCTATAATAATGTCAGTACTTTGCAAGGCTGACGGAACAAGTGTTTTTGAAGAAAATATATTTGAAAGCAGATATAAACATGTTGATGCTCTTAATATGATGGGGGCAGATATAAAAGTATACGGAAAGATAGCTGTTGTTCAGGGCGTAAAAAAACTTTACGGAGCAAATGTTGAAGCGACAGATCTGAGAGGCGGAGCGGCAATGACAGTTGCGGCACTGGCTGCAGAAGGTACAACGGAGATAACCTGTATAAATCATATAGACAGGGGATATGAAAAAATAGATACAGTTCTTGCATCACTTGGTGCAGATATAAAGAGAAAGCCGGAATTTCAATAATGTATAACAAGCAGACGGACATGAAACGTCTGAAAGGAATGAAATAAATGCAGAATCAGAATGTAAATAAGGTCAATCTTAATGACAATAAAAACGGAAGGCGAAAACGTCAGAGGCAGAAGGATATGCGGGGCTATATTTTTCTGATAGTATTTCTTGCAGTTGCCATTGGCGCTTCGCTTTCGGTTACATTGCTATTCAATATAAAGGAGATAGAGATAGCCGGAACAACTATGTATGAGAGTACAGAAATAATAAATTCTTCCGGTATAAAAGCAGGCGACAATCTTGTACGTCTTAGTACAGAAAAAGCACGGGAAAAGATATTGAGTGAAATGCTGTATATAGATGACGTAAAGATAAAAAAGAGTTTTCCGGATAAAATCTGTATGGAACTCACGCCGAGTGTAGAGATGGCTTATGTGGAATATCGTGGCGGATATCTTCTTATCAGTGAGGGGTACAGAGTACTTGGTTTTTATGAAACAATAGAAAATCCCGATCTTATGGTTATAAAAGGATATTTTCTTTCGGAAGATGAAGTTATAGCAAAGATGGAAGAAGACGAAAACTATGAAAGAATTACTGTTTTAGAAAAAACAAGACTTGTTACCGATGATGATAAAAACGAAGAGATCCTGATACAGATTCTTGAACAGATAAATAAAGGTAATATATCCGACATAGTTTCTATTGATCTTTCAACAGATTATGATATTGTTCTTAACTACAACAACAGTATAAATATTATGATCGGAAATTCATTTGATATAGAGTATAAGCTAAGATATGCTTATCATATAATAACCAATGAACTCAGGCAAAATAAAAGCGGATATCTTATATATCATGATTCGTTGGGCTATTCATACGTTTCAAAGGAGGAATATGATGAGGTAAATAAAAAATCGGAAACATTGTTAGATGTACCTGAAAATACAGTTACAGGTAAGACTACAGAAATGCCACAGGTCACATCTGCACAGTCAACATCTGTAAGCAATGCAACAGCAGTTACTGCTGTGAGCACTTCTTCTGTGAATGCAATAAGTGGTTGATTACTTGTTAAATGTCTTATTTACGTATTTTGAAAATGTTTATTGAACTGTATTTTTATATAGAAAAAAAATACATAAAAAATATCATAGTTTTTTTTGCAAATTGACTTGAAATTGATTGCGAAATATGATAATATAATAATAAATGTTGTTTACATGGGATATGGAAAATTTGAAGTTAATCTTAATATTAGTATAAAACTTGAGAGGAGTATTTAAATGGCAGGATTTGTTTTTGAAAGCGATGCATACGATCCGGAGGTAAATATAAAAGTTATAGGTGTTGGCGGTGGCGGCGGAAACGCACTCAACTGTATGGCTGATTCAGGAGTGAGTGATATTGAATACATAGCTATCAATACTGACGCATCAGCTCTCAGAAATTCAAAGGCAACATCTAAGATACAGATCGGTGCTAAACTCACAAGAGGCAGAGGTGCAGGAAACAAGCCGGAAGTAGGCGAAAGATCTGCGCAGGAAAATAAAGAAGAAATTGCAGCAGCACTTAAAGATGCTGATATGATTTTTATTACAGCCGGCATGGGCGGTGGTACAGGTACAGGTGCTGCACCTGTAGTAGCACAGATCGCTCAGGAGATGGAAGTTCTTACTGTAGCAGTTGTTACAAAGCCTTTCCTTTTTGAAAGAGAGCAGAAAATGCTTCAGGCTGAAAGAGGTATAGCAGAACTTAAAAAGTATGTTGACTCACTTATAGTTATTCCTAACGAAAAGCTTCTCGTAGGAATGGACAAGCCTCTTACAATGAGAGAATCATTCTCACTTGCAGATGATATTCTCAAAACAGGTGTAAAGAGTATCTCAGATCTTATAGTTGATGATGGATTTATCAACCTTGACTTTGCAGACGTTTCAACAATCATGAAGGGTGCAGGTTATGCACATATGGCTATCGGTTATGGTTCAGGTAAGGACAAGGCTACAGATGCCGCAAAGGCAGTTATTTCAAGCCCGCTTCTTGAAACTTCTATTTCAGGTGCTAACAGACTTCTTATCAACATTGCAATGTCAGAAGACGTTCTTGCTGAAGATGTTGATACAGCTACAAAGATGATCACAGATACAGCTGCTGATGATGTTGAATTTATCTTTGGTACAGCATTTAAGGAAGATATGCAGGACGAAATGAGAATCACAGTTATCGCTGCAGGTTTTGGAGAACCAAAGAGTGTAATTCCTATGGAAAATCCTCTTATTGATGAAGTTCCCGTACAGCCTGTTATTCCAAAACAGCCTGTAAAGCCATCAATGTCTTCAATGAAATCATCACTTTCATCTTCTTCACTTTCATCAGATGAAGATGATCTCGATGCAATATTCAAGATTCTTGATAACAAGAAATAAAATTGACATTTTAAAATCGTACATGTGCAAAACATGTGCGATTTACTTTTTTGAATTGTTTATATTGACTGTTTTTAACATATAAAACTTGTGAATATTGTTAGGTTGATAATGTTGTTGTATATATGTTATAATATAGGTACTAGTTAAAGTGTGCAATATGATTAAAATTTTATTATTTAGTGATTGTTATTGCAGTATATCTTATATGATAAGGAGCGCAGATTCAATATGGAAGAAGTAAATGAATTAGGTATATTTAAAGAAGCCAGATTTGGTGGTTTCGTTAAAGAAGATGTATTGAACTACACAAATAAACTCACATCTGAGATCAAACAACATAAGGAAATGATCAAGGAACTCGAGGAAAAGATAAAAGTCCTCGAAGAAAGACCGGCTCCTTCAGCTCAGAAGTCAAACGAACCAAGACCTGAAGATAAGGAAAAAGTACAGAAACTTGAAGGCGAAGTTAAGACTTTGAGCAACAAACTCAACTCTACAACTATTACTCTGAAAAAACTCGAAGAGGCTCTTCAGTCAGAGAAAAAAGCACGTCAGTCCGAAAAGAATCTTTATGAAGCTGAAAAAGCTAAATACGAGGAAATGGATAAAGGTTCAGTTTCCGGTGTTGATAAAGCTGAAATCGATAACTTCAAAAAGCAGATATCCGAAAAGGATAATCAGCTTAAAGATAAGGATAACCAGCTCAAAGAAAAAGATGAACAGCTTAAAAACAAGGAAAAAGATATCGTTGGTCTGAAAAAATCCGTAGCACAGAAAGACGAAGAAATAGAACAGCTCAAGAAAGAAGTGACTGAGCTTAAAAATTCCGCACAGGAAACAGGTTCTGAGTTTAAGAGTACTTTTGATATCGGAAATGTATTTATAGAAGCACAGAATACTGCTAAGAAGATTACAGTAGAAGCACAGCACGCAGCTGACAAGCTTGCAGAAGAAGCTAAAGAAAAGGCAGATAAGCTTATTGCTGAGGCAAATGAATATTCTGAGGCTACTCTCAAGGAAGCTGATGAAAAGAGCAGTGAGATGATCGCACAGGCACAAAAGAAGTGCGACGAGATGATCGCTGAATCTGAAAAGCAGGCTTCAGAGCAGAAAGTACAGCTTAATGAAAAATCTCAGGCTCTTGATAAGATATCTGAGGATATCAGAGAAACATTCAAGTCTGATCTTGACAAATTAAAGGGTAACCTTAAAGATATTACCGAAATGATAGCGGTATTCAATACTGATATCAATAAGGCTGTAGGCGAAACAAATCAGAAGATCGATGATTATGGAAAGTCTATGTTCGATAAAAAGTCTTTAGAAGAACTTATAAAGACTTTGCCAAAGCCTGAACCTCCAAAACAGCCAGAACCAAAGGCAGAAGAGGGAAAAACTAATGAAGTCAAGAAGGATGATAATAAACAGAATACTCCTGCTGATGACAAATCTGAAAATCAGAAGAAAAATCCCACGCCTGACGGAAAAAATAAAAAAGCAACCTGGGCAATGGATGACCTCGAAGCACTTACAAAACAGGTGGAAATGACAGCCGGAAATGGCAAGAACAATAATAATAACAACAATAACAATCATAATAACAATCATAAAAATGATAATAAGAATCAAAAATCCGGCGAGTGGAAGAGTGATCTTGAAGCACTTGCTAAAGAAGCTGAACAGACAGCTAAGGGAGAAGCAAATAATGATGCTTCAAAACCGGCAGCTCCACAGCCTCAGAAACCGTCATGGAAAAACGATCTTGCAGCTCTTGCCAAAGAAGCAGAGATTGAAGAAATCGATAATGTTTAATTTCTAAAAATATATTGCAGAAAAGACGGATCTGAAAATGGAAAGTATAAAAAAAATCAGGACAGATGAAATAAAAAAATATGCCGGTGATCTCAAGGTCGGAGAAAAGGTGCTTCTTAGTGGGTATGTTTACACTTCGCGTGATGCTGCTCACAAAAGAATAAAGTCACTTATAGACAGTGGTGAAAAACTTCCTTTTGATCTTGAAGGAGCAGTTATTTATTACGCAGGTCCCACTCCTGCCAAAGACGGTCAGCCTATAGGTTCATGCGGACCGACTACATCAGGAAGAATGGATAAGTTTGCTCCGGAATTTCTGGATCTTGGTCTTGCCGCTATGATAGGCAAGGGTGAACGCAGTAAAGAAGTATGCGATGCCGTTGTAAGAAACGGTGCGGTGTATTTCTGTGCAATTGGTGGTGCGGGTGCACTTGCTGCCAAGTGTATAAAAAGCTGTGAAGTAATAGCTTTTGAAGATCTTGGATGTGAGTCTGTAAAAAGACTGTATATAGAAGATTTTCCTCTTATAGTTGCAAATGACTGTAATGGCGGAGATATTTTCCTTGAAGGAAGAAATAAATATTGCAAACTTTAAAATAATCTATTACATAGCCGTATCTATATCGGCTATGTAATTTTTTTCTTTACATATATGAGCGATCAAGGAGTTATTTTTATGAAAGTTCAGAAACGTGATGGCAGAGTTGCCGAATATGACAAGGCGAAAATTATTACAGCAATCAGGAAGGCTAATGCAGAAGTACCTGATAATGAAAAAGTAGAAACCCAGTCTATAGAAACGATTGTCAGGTATGTTGAAAAATTTGCAGGGAAAAATATACTTCATGTAGAAACGATACAGGACATGATCGAAAAAGAACTTATGAGGCAGAACAAATATATTCTTGCAAAAAAATATATTATATATCGTTATCAGAGAGCATTGCTCAGAAAAGCCAATACTACTGATGAGTCCATACTCAAGCTCATTAAAAATGAAAACAAGGAACTTTCGGAAGAAAATTCAAATAAAAATACTATACTCGCCTCTACTCAGAGAGATTATATAGCCGGAGAGGTTTCAAAAGACCTTACACGCAGATTGCTTCTGCCTGAAAGAATATCAATGGCTCATGATCAGGGGGTTCTTCATTTTCATGATGCTGATTATTTTATACAGTCTATTTTCAACTGTTGTCTGATAAATATCGGTGATATGCTTGACAACGGAACTGTTATGAACGGAAAAATGATAGAATCACCGAAAAGTTTTCAGGTTGCATGTATTGTTATGACGCAGATAATAGCGGCGGTTGCAAGCAATCAGTACGGCGGTCAGTCTGTTGATATGAGGCATCTTGGAAAATATCTGAGAAAAAGCAAAAACAAGTATCTTAAAGAAATGACTGAAAAATATTCTGATAAACTTGATGAGAGTATGATAAACGAAATAGTTAATATGAGATTGTATGATGAACTCAAATCAGGGGTGCAGACAATACAGTATCAGATAAATACTCTTATGACTACTACAGGACAAGCACCGTTTGTAACGTTATTTCTTCATCTTGATGAAAATGATGAGTATGCAGAGGAAAATGCAATGATCATTCATGAAATACTTCGTCAGCGAATGGAAGGTACAAAAAATGAAGCAGGAGTTTATGTTACACCTGCTTTTCCAAAACTTATTTATGTGCTTGATGAGCATAACTGTCTTAAAGGCGGAAAGTATGATTATCTCACCGAAATGGCTGTGAAGTGTTCGGCAAAGAGAATGTATCCCGATTATATTTCCGCAAAGAAAATGCGTGAAAATTATGAAGGAAATGTATTTAGCTGTATGGGGTGCAGAAGTTTCCTTGCACCCTGGAAAGATGAAAACGGTCAGTACAAATTTGAAGGAAGATTTAATCAGGGTGTGGTAAGTATAAATCTTCCGCAGATAGGGATAATTGCAGATCAGAATGAAGAAGTGTTCTGGAAACTTTTTGATGAACGTCTGCATCTTTGTTTTGAAGCACTCATGTACAGGCATAAGGCGCTTGAAGGTACACTTTCGGATGTAAGTCCTATTCACTGGCAGTATGGAGCTATATCAAGACTTCCTAAGGGCGCAGTGATAGATGAGCTTCTGCATGGCGGATATTCAAGTATTTCTCTTGGATATATAGGTCTTTATGAAGTGACAAAGCTTATGAAGGGTGTAAGTCATACGACAAAGGAAGGAAAAGAATTTGCTCTGAGAGTTATGAATCATATGCGTGAAGCTACAGAGCGCTGGAAAAGTGAAACAGGAATCGGATTTGCACTTTACGGTACTCCTGCCGAATCGCTTTGCTACAGATTTGCAAGGATAGACAGACAGAGATTTGGAATTATAAAGGACGTAACGGATAAAGGGTACTATACAAATTCGTATCATATCGATGTACGTGAAGAAATAGACGCTTTTGAAAAATTTGAGTTTGAAAATCAGTTTCAGAAGATTTCTCTGGGTGGTGCTATTTCATATGTTGAGATACCAAATATGTCAAAAAATCTTGATGCGCTCAGAGAAATGGTAAAGTTTATTTATGAAAATATTCAGTATGCAGAATTTAATACCAAGTCTGACTATTGTCACGAATGTGGTTTTGACGGTGAGATAATCGTAAATGATGATAACGAGTGGGAATGTCCGCAGTGTCATAACAAAAAACGCTCAAAGCTTACTGTAACAAGGAGAACCTGTGGATATCTCGGCGAAAATTTCTGGAATACAGGAAAGACAAAGGAAATAAAAGAAAGGGTACTTCATCTGTAATCATGAATTATGCACATATAAAAAAGAGTGATATAGCAAACGGTCCGGGTGTGAGAGTGTCGCTGTTTGTCAGTGGCTGTACGCATCACTGTAAAGGTTGTTTTAATCCTGAAACGTGGGATTTTGATTATGGACAGCTTTTTGATGATGATGTAATGGATATGATACTCGGATATTTGTCAAGGGAATATATTTCAGGGTTATCACTTCTTGGAGGAGAGCCTTTTGAAGCTGAGAACCTTCCGTGTTTGCTTACGCTTGTAAAGAAAGTAAAGGATAATTATCCGGCAAAAACGATATGGTGTTATACAGGGTATGATTTTGAAAAGGATATCATCAATGTTATGGGTCACAAACGTTCAGAAGTAATGCCTTTTCTTTCATACATAGATGTAATAGTTGACGGTGAATTTGTCGAGGAGAAAAAAGATCTGAAACTGAGATTTCGTGGTTCGTCAAATCAGCGTATGATCGATGTCCAAAAATCTCTTGCCAAAGGTATTGTCTGCCTTGCCGATGAATATTATGAATAAAAAATCAACACGAGGAAATAGGGGGAATTTATTATGAAGTCAAAGAAAATAATATCATTACTTATGTCACTTGCGATGGCAAATACAGTTTGTGCAAATAATTTTATTTATGCACAGACGGATACACCTGTTGACATAGAAAAATCAGTTTATGACTGGCTTGTTGAGTACGGCAGTTATGATACTGATAAAAACGGTGACGGTGTTATCAGTCTTGAAGAATATGAAACGATGGAACATATGTACATCGACCTTAACTATGCGACAGATCTGAGTTTTCTTGAAAAAGCAAAGTCACTTCGTAAGGTTGATTTTTCAAACGGTACTATAACTGATTTTTCTGTACTTAAAACTATGAAAAATCTCAGAATCATAGAGTTTGTAAATGTTCCTGTAAGTGATATTTCATGGAGTAGTGAACTTGATCTGTATATGATGTATCTTGATGGAACGAAGGTTACCGATGAACACAAGCTTTCGGTTGTACAGTTTGAAGATTATGAACTTCCTGCAGGACATCGTATAACATTCGGAACAAAGCCGAAAGGTTTGCTTGATTGTACTTTTGTAGTGGAAAACAATGATATTGCAGGATTTGAAGATGAGGGCAAAGATACTACAGAAGAATCATTTTACAACTGTTTATACGGAAAATCAGTCGGAGAAACCACATACTCGGTACTTGTTGACGGTGAAGTTGTAGGACAGGGCAAGATAAAAGTAGTACCTTCACATATAATATCCTATGCTCCCGATGAAAATGCCTGCAAAGTTAAAAAGAGTGAAAGTGTTCATAACTACGGTAACGGTACGATGCAGGAAAATATTCTTTTTGAAGATGGCAGATATTATGAATATACATCAGAGGGGCTTGCTTTCAGAGGTGAAGGTGTAAAAGATTTTTATTTTGTTTACAGTGATGATAATTATATTGAGTACACTATTTATGAAAACGGCAGACTTGATGTTGATAAAAAGACGGTATTTGAAGATGGTGTTGAAAGTACAGAAGATAATTTTGTACTTAAAGAAGACGGTTCACTTTTTTATGTATATACCGATGGCGGATCTAAGAAAATCAGTGATAATATTTCAGAGTTACTCAGTTCAAAATATGCGGTCACTCAGAACGGTCATCTGATAGCTTTTTCTCAAAAAGATGATGTAAAAGATTACGGTTCTTTTGATATAAAAAAATTTTTCTATAGTTACGTTTCATATGTGCTTGATGAAAACGGAGAGGTGTCTGCTATAAGGTCGGGTGATAAGTCAGCAAAACTTCTTTGTGAAAATGTGACAGACATGGGATATATAAATGGAACTGATACTCTTGTTTGTGTTCTTGAAGACGGAACGCTCAAAAAGATAAATAACGGCAATATCTATGATTACAAGAGAGATGGAGAATTCACTCTTAAAGATGAGCCGTATTACATAAGTTATTCAAATCCGTCAACTATGTATATTCCCGAAAAGTCTATTGAAGTAGCAGGAATAACACCGTATGTTGACGATGTTCCGTATATGTCATCTATTCGCAGTGACGATGGTGTCGAATATTTTACTTGCCTTGGAAAATATATGGCTATGTCAAATGTTAAAGAAACATTTGGTGCGTTTTGTGATGGAGAAGATTATATTATCCTGATTCGATGCAATGATGATACATTCTGGGAGTATCGCATCGGAGCGGATACAGTAAAGAAAATCGAATTTGGTAATGATGACGTGACAGAACCCGGAAATGATGATAAGGCAGATGCAGTAACACTTGTAAGGCTTCTGAAATATCTTGTGAATGAAGATGGGGCGGATAAAGATGATAAGGGATTTGATGTAAATGAAGACGGGGCAGTTAATGTTGTTGATTTTATAATGTTGAAAAATATGTTGGTTTCAGAGTAAACTAATAAAAGAGATATCCCCCGATAATTTCGTGAGAGGTGAAATTATCGGGGGATTGATTTTATGATTCAGAAAGATATAGTCTGCATTTGTTTTGGATATTCTCTACCGTTTCTTTAACAGTCAGGTTTTCATTTAAAAATCTGTGTATTTCTTCTTCCGCAATAGAGTAGATTCTGGTGTTCTGATTACTGAAAATAACGTTTTTATCAAAAAGAGAAAGTATGTCTTCAAGCAATTTTTTATTTTCCTGTTTTGAAAAATAATCCGGATTATCAGACGGATTCAATCTGTATTTCAGACTTGTTTCAAGTAGTTCCTTGTTTGTAGAAATTATATCCTCATCTTTATCAAGTATATTTTTCTGAAAATCACTTTGCATAATATAGCTTATAAATTCCAGTGCAAGTTCTTTTTTATCTGACATTTCATAAATTCCAAATCCGTTGTAGTCATCTATTATAAATGATGCACCAGGGACTCCGGCATAGCACTGTATATCGGAATATTTCGGGTCAAAAGTACCTGAACTAATTTGACTTTGCATTTCAGTATAGTCATAATCTGAGTCTTGTATCTCGGATTTTTTGTTTTCAGTAAATTTTATAAATTCGAGGATATCTTTAAATGTATCAGTATCAAAGTTGCATTTTTTGTTTTTAAAATCAATATTTTCATTTATATACAAGTCAAGCAAAATATCAGTCCATGAACTCTGAAACGATATATTTTCGGTATTATTATTAAGATAATCAATAAGATTTTTTAAATCGTTGTTTTCAAAAAATTCTTTGTTTCCTGGTATATCAAATCCGGAAAGAGAATATAGAAAAGGGATTATCTGTGTAGTTTTTCCGGTGTCTGAGATTTTGAATGCATAATCATAATATTTGTCTTTATAGTCGTTTTTGTATTCGGTCAGGTCAAGGAAAAGGTCTTCATATTTTTCGTAGTCAAAATGCGGGTCGGTGATTATTATGTCCGGAACATTTTTAGAAACTATAGCCTCGTCAAGTTTTTCATATCCTGTAAAATATGAATTTCCATCAGAGTAATCGTTTTTTGCATAGTCTTTGCAAATGATATCTATATTTGAATTAGCATTACTAAAATCAGACATAGCTTCTTTGAAAAACAGAGGAATATTATAACCTGCAACTGTAAGTACCGTACTTTGTTTATCAGTAAGAGTTATTTTATAGATGATTTCGTTATTGTATCCATCTTTGGCACAAAGAATATATTCAGTATCTGAGATCTGTACAAATTCTGTGATATCGGTTATTGGTAATTTGTCCAGATTGAAAAGTTCTTTCATTTTATAAGATGAAAGGTCGAAAATATTTATTATGTTTGTTTCCCGATTATATGCAAAAATTTCTGAATCATGATTCAGAGATGTGTCAAATAGTGTGTAATATAAATTGGAAGGATATAATTTTTCAGTATTCATATTTTTATCTAAGTTAAGAGAGCATATATTATTTTTTTCATCGGAATAAAAAATTATTTCGCCATCCGGAGAAGTCCTGTGAAAGTTATATCCGTATTGATATATTGGGAGAATCTCATTATTTATGAGTTTTCCTTCACTATTGCACATTCTGACACAAAGATTTAAATCGTCGTTATAACAAACAAACCAGTAGTTATTTTCTTTATCAGTCCAGAAATCCAATATTCCGGAATGGTTGCCGATATCCAGGTTGGTTAATATCTCTGAAAAGTTTTTTGTGTCAGATGATTTTATAATATTTAACTTTTCAGGTTCATAATCATTGGTAACTCCGTAGATTTCATTATTATAAAAAAAGAGTGAATGAGCAGATTGAGTGTTTATTTCCCATGAAGTGTTTATAATATTAAAATTACTGTCTGTTATAAGTATAGCATCACCATAATTTTCGCTTTCCTGAGTTAATAAAATCAAATCTTTATTATCAAATGTCCAGTTATAAATCCAGCTTAATTCAGAGTTTGATTGAGTACATTCTTTTGATGTATTATAAAGAATAGTTCTTTCTTGAGTGCTAAGATTCAAACCATAAATATTATCTTTGTCTGTAATGCTGATATCATAGTTACCATAGCAATCAGATATTTTTTCTGCGTTTTCTATTTCATATCTCTCAATTGTTTCTCCTGATGATATATCAACGATATTAAGAAACTGAATTTTATCACCTTGTATTTCTTCCGGACATGATATAAAAAGTTTGTCTTCATTTATAAAAAAGCTCATCTCATAAGATGATGTGCCCGGAAGGTCACTGAAATTATTATTTTTATATGCAAGGCTACCATCATAGTTGATTTTTATGAGTGTATATGATACAGAAAATTTGTCATACAACATAATATATATATTTCCGTTTTTGTCTGATGTAACAGCATTTACTGAACCTTCGAAAGAATAATCAATATATTGTCCTAAATCTATGTTATGGATTTCATTAAGTTCTTTGTCATAGAGTGTTGCTGTTGAGTTGGTGATATAATATATATTATCACCGGATTTTTTGAGTTCTCCAAAATCTTCGGCTTTTATACTCGCTTTTAGTTTTTTTCCGTCTGTTTCATATAAGCAGATAAAAGAGTTGTTTTCTTCGTCATATTCTATTGTATAGTACTCATTATCCGAATATATGATATCAGATATCACGTTATATGTGCCTGAAATCATTGTTTTGGTGTCGTTGTTTATGTCATAGCAAACAAAATGTTGATTTTGAAAGTTAGGATCATATGTTGCAAAAGCGTATAAGTGCTTTCCGTCATATTTAAAATCGTTATATTGATACCAGTCGTCCATATTAATTTTTTCAGCTGAGTAGTTGTTTGGGTTAAATTCATTGTTTGTATTTTCCGATATCGGTAAAGTTTTATCACTTGTATTTGGAACAGTGATATTATTCTTGTCGTTTTTGTTACAACTACATAATAATGCAACTGAAAGAATGATTGCAAGAAATTTTCTCATTATTTTTATCTCCTTGAATTTAAATTTACCCCTGTTTTTTGCGGATACTCCATATAGCAATTTAAGAAAAAGTCTCTCTGTATAAAATCTTCGTAGGTCACTTTTTCGTCATATAGCATATAGTAATTAAACAATCGTTCCATCATTCATGTGGATAATTGTATCACATAAATTAGCTACTTGTAAATCATGAGTTACTATAATAGCTGTAGTATCGTTATTAACAATGTTTCTTAGTATATCCATTACAATTTTTCCGTTTTCACTGTCAAGTGCTCCTGTTGGTTCATCTGCAAGTATAAGTTTAGGAGAATTTATTATAGCGCGTGCTATTGCAGTACGTTGACATTCGCCACCGGACATTTCGGAAGGCAGTTTATTCAGGATATTTGTTATACCGAGTTCTTTTGCTATTTCCATTACTTTTTTTTCATTTGGTGTATTAAGAGCAATGGCGATATTTTCAAAAGCAGTTTTATTATTGATTAAAGCGTAATTTTGTACAATAAATCCTATATTTTTATTTCTGAAATCACACATTGCTTTATTAGTATTTTTCAGAAGTTTATTTTCAAAATAATATTCTCCGGTTGTACTTAAAGTCAAACCGCCGATTATATTTATAAGTGTTGACTTGCCACAACCGCTTCGACCCATTACAGCTGTCATTTTTCCTCGTTCAATATGAAGATTTATCTCCTTTAGTGCGATGGTTTTATGCTTTTTTCCATAAACTTTAGAAATGTTTTTTAATTGAATCATTTTTATCTCCTTCTTAATTGTTCCGTTAAGTCAAAACTTATGATTTTTTTATACGCAATAATATCAGATATAATGGTGATAATAAATGCCATAAATATTACGATAACAAAACTTATCAGATAAATATGTACAGAGAAAAATTTACAAAGCAATATAAAAATGCATGATGCAAATACTAATGCTTCTACTTGAAAGAAAATAGTTTGACCAAAAAGAATTTTAAAAATATCACTATATTTAAATCCAGATATGAGTAAAATTGCAAAGTATTTAAGATTTTGTTTTACAATAATTATTTCAAATGCTGTGAGCGTAATTCCGGAAAAAATAATCAATACAATGGATATTATACTCAGAAGCGTATTACATCTCTTTATATCTGTATGAATAAATCTGGCGTCCTGTTGATTATCTGCTCCAAGAACGATGTAATAAGGGTGGATATTTAATTCTTCACATATATTATTAATAGTATATTGTACATGTTCTTTAGAATTAGTTGATAAAATAGTGCCACTTGTTTTCATAAGATAAAATCTATATAGGATTGATTTTTGTTTTTCTGAAAATGATGTGTTGATATCATTATATAAAGGAAAAATAATATAGTGGTTAAGATTTACAAATTGTTCTTGATACATAATAGTCTGATCCTTGGAAAGAAAACCAATTACTTTAAATTGTTCGTTTCCATATACTGAATCTGTCATTCCTTCTCCGCATATAATATCTCCGATGTTATAAAGTTTAGAATAGGAATATCCTAACACAATGGGAATCGGTGAAGAATATGTATCATAATAAATTTCTTCATTAAACCATTGTCCTTTTAATAAACTAAGGTCAAAGATTTCATTTATATCATATCCACACCAAAAGGCTTTTAAAGAAGACATATCGTCATTTTTTCTTATTTTACCATATTCATACCCATAATAAAATTTATCATCACCTTTAAAATCTTTAAAATATATGGACTGTTGATAAATTTCACCGTATTTAAAACTTTTTTCTTTTTTTAGTTGGTTATAAAAGAGTTTTAATTTTTTTATACTGTCATCATTTTCTAAAAAGTCATCGTTATCATTTATAAAATATTCTGATAATTCATAATATTGTGTTTCAATATATTTCTGAACATAATTTGATGTTCCTGATTTAGATTCTTCCTTAAAACAAATTGAAAACATGCATACGGTAAAACATATTATAAGTTGAATTATAATGAGTTGTGAAAATAAAAATTTACGACTGAAGAAAAATAAAATCTCATTTTGTATCTTATTCATAGTCAATCTCTGTTGTGGTCAACCTTTTTTGAAACATTTGTGTCTAAATAAGATCACAAATATTTATCCACGTTATTGTTAATACTGTACAAAAACATCATTTATTCTTACTCATTCTTATTTGATAAGGAGTCA
>SVNW01000109.1 GCA_015066745.1 Ruminococcus sp.
GCGAAGTCTTTTATAGGCTATCTTCCCGAAATACCGCCTCTCTATCTTGATATGACAGTGAGCGGATATCTCAACTTTGTCTATGACCTCAAAAAATGCAAGCTTTCAAGAAACAAGCATCTTCAGGAAGTTTATGACCTGGTTAAAATTTCTGAAGTAAAGGACAGAATAATAAAGCATCTGTCAAAAGGATACAAGCAGAGAGTCGGACTGGCTCAGGCACTTATCGGAAATCCGCCTGTTCTTATACTTGATGAACCTACAGTAGGCCTTGACCCTAAGCAGATAATCGAAATAAGAAGCCTTATAAAGCGACTTGGCAAAAATCATACTGTTATACTTTCTTCTCACATACTTTCTGAAATTCAGGCAGTCTGTGACAGAATAATCATTATAAACAAGGGAACTCTTGTTGCAGACGGAACAGCCGAAAATCTTTCTCAGAGCATGACAAATGACCACAAGATAATAGCAAGAATAGAAGGTCCGCGTGAAGAAGTCTACAAGGCAGTGCGTGGCATAAAGGACGTAGTTTCCGTAATTGCCGATATGCAACGTGGTGAGAATATATACGATTATGAGATAGAGGCAAAACCGGGAGTAGATATACGAAAACCTCTCAACAAGCTTGTACATGAAAAAGACTGGTGCATACTTATGCTACAGCCAAACGATCTTACACTTGAAGACGTATTTATCAAGATAGTTGCAGGAGATGCAACATATCTTCCTGATGGAGTACAGGAAACTTCTGAAGAGTTGCAGGAAACTGAAAGTACTGACGACTCAGTAAATGAAGAAAAAAAGAAAGAGAAGAAAAAGAAGGAAAAAGACAAAGAAAACGAAGATGAGAAAGGAGAGGAAAAATAATGGGTGCGATATTCAGACGTGAAATGGGTGCATTTTTTACATCGCCTATAGCATATATTTTTCTTGGTGTTTTCTATATTATGTCGGGATTCTTTTTTGCAAATTCATCTATAGCATATCAGACAGCCGATATGTCAGGTACATTTGGTTCGGTATTTACGATACTGCTTTTCCTTATTCCGCTTATGACGATGAAACTTTTCTCCGAAGAAAAAAGACAGAAAACAGAACAGGGACTGCTTACTGCTCCTGTCGGACTTCTTGAAATAGTTTTAGGAAAATATTTTGCGGCACTTGTGCTTTACACTATAGGCATAAGCATCTTTCTTTTGTTTGCCCTTATACTTGAATTTTTCGGAAGTGTGGCATGGGCATCTGTTCTTTCAAATTTTCTTGCACTATGGTTTCTCGGAGCAGCATTTATAGCAGTGACACTTTTTGTGTCATCTCTTACAGAAAATCAGATAGTTTCGGCTATAGTTGGTTTTATAGCTCTTATGATACTCTTTATGATCGATTCAATAGCCACTATGGTACCTGTTAAGTTTATCGCTGACGTTCTTACAAGTCTTTCTTTTTATTCAAGATACAATGAATTTGTAAACGGCCTTTTCAATCTTTCAAGCGTAATGTTTTATATAAGCGTAGCTGTACTTTTTAACTTCTTTACAGTACGTGTCTTTGAAAAACGTCGCTGGAGCTAGGAGGATAGAAAACAATGAGTAAAGTAAAAAAAGAAAAGAAATCTTTTGACAAGAGAAAATTCAGATATGGTACGCTTGCGACCACTGTTACAGTCGTATTTGTCGTGGCACTGGTACTTCTGAATATACTTGCATCAGAGCTTACAAAAAGATTTGACCTGAAAGTAGATACTACAGCAGAGCAGATATTTGCTATATCCGATCAGACAAAAGAATATCTTGCTACTATAGATAAAGATGTTGAAATATCTGTTATGATAGCCGAAGAAGATATGGAAAACGGCACCATGTACACAAAGCTCATAAAAGAAATAGCCGAAAAATACGGTGCCTGTTCAGATAAAATATCAATAAACTTCTATGACACAGAAAAAAATCCTGAGGTAGTAAACAAATACAGCGAATACTATTCTGACTCTATAAATTATGGTGATATAGTAGTTTTCTCCGAGGGCAGAATAAAGGTTCTTGCTATGACAGATCTTTTTGAAGTGTCTGTTGACTATTACACATATACTCAGAAGATAGAAGCAGTAAAGGCAGATGAAGCACTTACTTCTGCAGTAATGTTTGTCGCAGACCCAAATCCGCCGAAAATGGCTATACTTGAATGTCAGCAGTCTGACTCAGTTGCTATGTCACTTGCACAGCTTTCCGAAATGTTTGCGTCAAACGGTTATGTTGTTGAAACCATAGATCCTCTTAAACAGGATATAAGCACAGACTATGATATGGTTATCCTCGCTGCACCATACAGTGACCTTACTGAAACAGTCATTGACAAGATAGACGCTTATCTCTACAACGACGGAGATCTCGGCAAAAATCTTTTCTATATGGCAAACTACGACCAGCGTGAAACGCCAAACGTTGATGCATTCTTAAAGGAATGGGGCATAGAAATAGGTGACGGGTATATAATGAACAGTGATGCGTCTTCTACAATTGCGGCACCTATTCAGGGGCTTCAGTCATATTTTGAATCACCAATGGTAGAAGTGGCAGATGACTACAAAGAGTTTATAAATTCTGAAAAGATACCTATGATAATGCCGGCTTCACGCCCTATAAATTTATTGTTTACCGAAGATGATGACAGAGAAACGTCTGTTATGCTTACTACACCGGCTACATGTGCAGTTGTTGATATGGAGGGAAATGCAGGAGAACTGACTTCTCATAATGTATTTGTAAGAGGAAGCAAAAATATTTTTGTGGGTCCTGAAAAAATTTCAAGTAATGTTATAGTTTCGGGTTCTGCATATTTCCTTGACAGTCTTATCGAATCAAATTCACTTAACAATAAAGAATTTGCCATAAAGCTTGTAAACAGATATACCGGAAAAGATCATGGTATAACTATTTTACCAAAGAGTCTTCTCACAGATGTGCTTAATATTTCTGAAAGTGAAGCAAGAGGTATAAATATTGCTGTTATAGTGGTTATTCCTCTTATAGTTGTAGTTATAGGAATGGGAGTATTTTTAAGGAGAAAATACAGATGAGCGGTACGGTAAAAGGATTGATAGCAGGAATAGCAGCGATAGTGGTTCTCGGTGGCGGTATCGCTGCCCTGAAGCTTACTGAGCCAAAGCCGGACACCGAAAATTCGGGTCTGGCAGAAACAGTAACACAGGATCTGACTATATACAGCGGAAACAGCGGAGATGTAAGTACTATACAGGTCGAAAACAGTAACGGAGGATATACATTAAAAAGAACTTCAGTCGCTACCGACACACAACCGGCAGTATATACTATAGAAGGTCTTGAAAATGTAAAGCTTAACGAATCTCTTGTAAATAATATGCCTGCAAATGCATCATCTCTTACAGCGTTAAAAATCATAGAAGAAAACGCAGAAGACATGAGCAAATACGGGCTTGAAAATACAGATATAGAGGTTTTGGTTGAGTTTGACGGTGAAGAAGCCAAAAAAGTTACACTTCTGGTTGGCAATGACACTCCTGAAGGAAATGTCTATGTAGCCTTGAAAAACGAAAAAAACGTATATTCTGTATCCAGTAATTTTATATCTGCATACGCATATGAAAAAGAATATTTTGTTTCAACTGTATGCGTGGAAGAACCGTCAGAAGATGATTATCCTATCGTTGCGAGTGTGACAGTTGACAGAAAAGATCTTGAATACGATATAGTATTTGAATATGACCCGTACTCTGACAGTGATGATGAACTGGGCGGTTCTACAGCTACACACGTAATGACATCTCCTGTAGAAGCGTATCTTAATATTTCTGATTCTGTAAATTATACTCACGGCATTTTTGGGCTGACTGCATCGAGTGTACTGAGTATTTCTCCTACAGAAGATGAACTTCAGGTTGCAGGTGTGACTGATCCTTTATGCACAGTTACCACAACACTTGAAGACGGAAGTTCGTATGTTCTGAAAATAGGCGCAGAATACGGTGAAGAAGGCGACACAGGTTATATAGGCTATCTTGAAGGTACAGATATTCTCTGGCTGTTTGATAAAAGCAGTGTACCATGGGTGAATATGGTTCCGGAAGATGCTATGTCATCAATGATATTCGGAACATATATCTATGATATATCGAATCTTACTATAGTGACCGATGAGGGAACGAGGTCATTTGTCTGTGAAGGTGATTCTGCTGATAATTATCTTGTACTTCTCGATGGTAAGGAGTATGACAGGGAGCGTTATTCCAAGTTCTATCAGGCGCTTATAAGCGCACCTGCAGAGCAGATTTATCTTGATGATGACAGTGCGACAAAGAGAATAGCTGCAATTATTATCGAGAAAAATGACGGAAGCGAAAAAGAATCAGTTGAATTTTTCGAGGCAGATGACAGAGAAGTTATTATCAGGAAAAACGGAAAAGTAAGTTTCAAGACAAGAGCGTCCTATGTTAACAAAGCACTCTTGCCAAATATTAAGAATATTGATACAGACGCAGAGTTCATAACGAACTGGTGACGGAGAAATACAGTACTGAAAAATATAGTGAACTGATGTGCAAGGCAATATTAATAAATTAATTATAGTGAAAGTCAAATTTATTTTGACGTTCACTATAATTAAATGTCGAATATTCTTCCTAATATATATCATTTTAAAAAAATATATTTGTGCGACTTGCCAAGTTAATGATTTTATGATATAATTATATGTAGATGTGGATTTTTACAAACCGAAAGGAGAATAGGTTATGAATGAGACAACACAGGAAAAGGTTAAGTTTTTTACTTATAAGGATATTCCGCTCGTAAGAAACGGAGATGTGCTGTATTATGGAGATATGGCAGAAGAATATGTTACAATGATACAGATACTCTCAAAGCAGAGAGTCGGAAATCTTGACGTTGCAGACAAAGTAAAGGTTTATCTTATGTCCACAGACGAAACTCTTAACCCCACTGACGCAATAAAGAAAACCAGCGAAAAAAATGGTTTGTACGACGCTCTTGACCTTGCAGGCGCATGGCTCGAAAGAGCAAAGCGTGACGGAGTCTGAGAAATTAAAAAAATAAAAACTCTGCTATTTTTTAAATAAAAAGTAGCTGAGTTTTTTATTTTAAGAAAAAACCTTCCCAAAGAAAGTTCGGGAAGGTTTTTTCGGTTGTAATAGTTGAATTTATCCTAAGAGTATGTATTTTTTGATTTTAAGCAATTTTATAATAATATATTGAAATATAACAAAAAATAGCGAAGAATAACAAAAAATAGAACCACACATATGTGTGGTTCTATTTTCAATGATCAAAGCTGTTTAGCGGGCTCGAACCGCCGACCTCTTCCTTACCAAGGAAGTGCTCTGCCTGCTGAGCTAAAACAGCAAATCAATCAACTAGTTAATTATACTATATAACAGCGAATTTGTCAATATATTTTTTATAAATAATAATGCTATGGTGAGTTGATTTTATTGTGATTCTATTTCATCTTTTACAACACGAATAAATTCTTCAGGTGTGTAAATTGTAACATCAGCGTTTGCATAATCTTTTATATTTCTTGTTACGATGCAGTCAGCTTTTGAACGTTTTGCGGTTTTGACCATAATTGCATCTTCAAAATCAGAAATTTTTGATAGCAGTGCCTGCCTGCAGTCTTCGCCAGAGGTATCCATGATGCCGAATATAATAAGAAGTTTGTTTAACTATTTTCAGCAAGAATTTCCCCACCTCTAAGGTGGGGGATGAATTGCGCCATTTTCATCACTTGACAATAGTAACATAATATGATAAACTGAAATTAATTAAATATTATTGTACATTAAAACATATAAGGAGCAAAAAGGAAGTG
>SVNW01000110.1 GCA_015066745.1 Ruminococcus sp.
AAACTAAAGAAAGTCATCACACAACCGGAAATGATTTCAGACAGAAATATCGCTATTCTTGTGTGCCCTATGTATAATTTATTTCGTATTGTGCCTTCAGAAAATTCTCTCCCGATTTCTAAAGAAATAAATACAATCACCACCCAGGTATTGCATATGTACCAGATGTCAGACATAGGAGAAAACAACCACACAGATTTGTTGAAAAAATAATCAAAATCAATGTTGATATTTTTCCATTCTATAACACCGTGAATAATGCCTGAAATCAAACTGCATGAAAAAGCAAATATTAAAAAGGGACTCCTGAAATATCTTATAAAATTAGTCTTTATCAACCGAAACATATTCTGCACCTCATTTTATTTCAAATCTTTTTTATAGAACAGATATGCGCCGATGCAATATGCCATGATACAATAAGCAGACATTTTTATTATATCAAAATTCAAATCCCTGATCCTTTTTTTCTCCTCATTTAACAAAGAATTATCAACATTTGTTTTGTCCGGAATATATCCAAAATTAATAGCATCTATCAGTCCATACATAGGGTTTACAGCGTGTTCGATCTGAACTAATACTTGTTGCACTCCCTCGGTATAATATCCGTTTTCACATTCCTGTTCTCTTTCCTCGATTGTTCCGTCGTCATACACGATATAGAAAGTCATTGTACTCATTTTGGGTTCGCCAATGTTATAATAATAACCGTCTGTAAACCCTGATATAATATAAAGAATGAAATGCAGTGCAAAAGACGCAACAACAGCAACGGCTCTTTTAGCCAATATATAGGTAATCACTACAGTGAAAATACTCATCAGTTCAAATGTAAGAAATATATTGACAAACCATTTTACAGCAAACAAAACCGGTATCTCACCGATAAAATACCACCCTCCTATCGCTGTCGGAATGATATTCAGAAGATACATTATGACAGTCATAATAGTAGCAACAATGATTTCAGCAAGAAAAACACTTATTTTAGTATGACCTGCAACAATTTTATTGCGAATTATTCCGTCAGAAAACTCTTTTCCGGCACACATGGCAATAAGAACGATACACGCCCAGATCGCAGTCAGCATCCACATAACCTCAACCCGGCAATTGATCACCACATTAGTATCATCTTTAAAATCTGTACAACGCACTCCTCCGTAAATACCTGTTGTTAAGCTGACAACTACTGCAATAAAGAATAACGGATTTCGGAAATATTTAATAAGTTGAGATTTTATCAAATTAATCATTATCTACACCTCCCATAAGCGAGATGTAAACGCTCTCCAGACTCTCATCATGTTCTTCTACAGACAATATCTCACAGCTTTCCTTTGCAAGCTCCAGTGAAAGTTGAGTGATATTCGGCTTGGCATAGATATCAGCATGTGTATCGTCAATAATTGTGTATTCAAGCCCGATATCGTCAAGCAAACGGCTCAGAACTGCCGTACTTGTTACAGTTATTCGTATACACTTGCGACAAATTCCTTCAAGCTCCCTAGCACTAATTTCACGTACAATGCCCCCTTTGTCAATAAAGCCGTAATGTGTGGCGATTCGTGACAACTCATCAAGAATATGTGAAGAGATAAGAAATGTTATATTATGCTCACGATTGAGCTTTAAAATAAGCTCACGAATTTCAATAATGCCTTGTGGATCAAGTCCGTTTATAGGCTCATCAAGTATAAGAAAGTCAGGATTTCCGCAAAGAGCAACAGCAATTCCTAAACGTTGTCGCATACCAAGCGAAAAATTCCCGGCTTTCTTTTTGCCCGTATCTTCAAGCCCGACAAGTTTTAAAATCTCCTGTATACCATCAAAACATGGCAGACCCAAAATGCGATACTGCTGTTTAAGATTGTCCTCTGCTGTCATATCAAGACAGACAGCCGGAGTTTCAATAACAGCACCCATTCTGCGCCTTGACTTTGAGATAGACTTTTCGGTATTTTTTACACCGTACAACTCAAAATCTCCGCTTGTTGGAAACTGCAAACCGCAAACAAGACGGATAAGCGTTGTCTTGCCTGAGCCGTTTTTACCAACAAAGCCATAGATAGCCCCTTTCGGTACATTCATCGTCAGACCGTTCAGAGCTTTAAAATCCTTATAATACTTACAAAGACTATTTGTTTTCAGAACATATTCCATAAGGTCCTCACCTTTCCTTTCTGAAAACAGTATAACATCAAACAGTTAAGAAATCGGTTAAGAAAAAAGTTAAGATAAAGTTAATTTTTTTCTGAAAGCATAAAGCCGATACCCCACACTGCCGAAATATAATCCTTGCCATTGACTGTTTTCAGCTTCTTACGCAAGTTATGAATATGGATCTTCAGAGAATCCTCAGTACAGTCCGGTGTATCTATGCTGATACTTTCAAGTATCGTCAGCTTGGCGACTACCTGTTCGGGTCTCTGCATAAGTAACTTTAAGATCGCATATTCCGTTCTTGTAAGTTTAACATTTTCTCCGTTTACAGAAAGTGTATGTATATCGGTATCAAGCGTGATATCGTGATAAGTCATTCTGTTATGATGTGAAATATTTTTGTGTTGACGGAGCTGTACTGTGATCCTTGCAAGAAGTTCCTGTATATTAAACGGCTTTGTTATATAGTCATCAGCGCCACCGAGCAACAGTCCGACCTTATCGGAAATATCCGCTTTGGCACTTACCACGATAACGGGAATGTCATTTATATCCGATAAAAGTTCCTCACCGGTAATCCCCGGAAGCATAAGGTCAAGCAATATCAGATCAGGTTTGTACTGCGATAACAACATCATTGCTTCCGTTCCCGAATATGCTTTTTGTACAGTATATCCCTCTGTCACAAGAGCTTCCGAAATCATATCATTAATACTCACGTCATCATCTATTATCAATATGTTTGGCATATTATCACCTCTTATTTTTCGCTTTTAACTATTATAACAGAGCATTTCAAGCAAAAGCTAATGTGCATAATTTATCTGAATTTCTCCAGATGATAAAGCAATCCTTCCTCCGGTTCGGTAATACCATCTTTATAATCATAACCCATTTTACGATAAAATCCCACTGCTGTAACAGAAGCGGGGATTTCTATTCTATTCGCTCTTAAAAAGTATTCATCCTGCTCAAGTGTTTCTATGATCTTTCTGCCTATTCCTTTACCCTGATATTCCGGCAGAACAAATATAGTAAGCAAAATACTTTCAGTAAGACTACCCCAGTAACCGGCAATACCACCTGTCCCTATAATTCGTCTGTTATCACATACAACATACATATGTCTTTCTTTTGAAGCTTTTATCAATTCATCTGACGAATGTGAAGCTATATTGTCTTCTATATACTGTTTGGAATAATCGCTACTGTTGCTTACTCTTAAAGTTTCAGCAATAACCCACGCTGTTTCTGTGGCATCATCTTGTTTAAATCTTCTTATTTCCATATTTTTTTACCTCTTTCAATTTTTTTATTGATTATACCATGCTATTTTAAAGTTGTCAATAAAAATAATAATCAGCGTTTGTATCAATAACATGCATATCTCGCCATAAAATTAAACTAAAATAAAAGTATTTCCAACTAGAAAAAAGCACAACTTTTTACGGCTGTGCTTGTATAACAATTATTGATTAATAATCCATTCCCCATTCTTGTCCGAACCTGCTCTTTCCAGAAGATTCTTTTCTTTAAGTTGACGAAGATTTCGTTCGATCGTCCTTGAGGTAACGGATATTATCTTTGATAATTAACCATCAAAATATTTTTATAACATCAAAAACACATTGACATTTTCCTATCTATGATATATAATATAGAAAAACATCTATATGAGGTGAGCAAATGGAACTGAATTTTCAAAAAACAGCTGTTGTTTTCAAAGCATTCTGCGATGAAAACAGAATCAGGATACTGGAACTTTTAACAGACGGCGAAAAATGTGCTTGCAGACTACTCGAAGCGTTAAACATTACCCAGCCTACGCTTTCACATCATATGAAAATACTCATTGACAGTGGCATCGTAAGCGGTCGCAAAGAAGGCAAATGGATGTACTATTCCATTTCAGCAGAAGGTCTGAAAAAGGCACAGGAATATATTGATTATCTGAAAGGTAAAGGTGTATAAATCAAGGAGAAAAATCTATTTGGCGATATATGTCCGAAAATGATCAAAAGTGCTGTCGAAGTGCTTGAAAGTATTATTAACAAATAGACTTCAATTGTATTAAAAAGGAATGATATATTTTACTATGTATTCAATTTTACTTGTAATCATCTATATTGCATTTATTAGTCTTGGGTTGCCTGATTCATTACTTGGTTCTGCCTGGCCGGTTATGTCAGAAGATTTTTCTGCTTCGCTTTCAAGTGCAGGAATTATATCTATGATCATTTCCGCAGGTACCATTATTTCAAGCTTATTTTCGGATAAACTTACACAAAAACTCGGCACCGGACTTGTGACGGCAGTCAGCGTTTGTCTGACAGCAATGGCGTTGCTCGGTTTTTCACTTAGTAATTCATTTATTATTCTGTGTATTCTTGCCGTTCCTTACGGTCTGGGAGCAGGTGCAGTTGATGCGGCTCTCAACAACTACGTCGCATTGCATTATGCTTCAAGGCATATGAGCTGGCTACATTGTTTCTGGGGCGTCGGTGCAACAATAGGCCCTTATATTATGGGCTGGGCAATTGGTGCAAATCATGGATGGCATACGGGATACAGAATAGTTTCTGTCATTCAGATTGCACTGACACTCTTGCTTTTCCTGACTTTATCGATATGGAAAAAAAGTAAGTCTGAAAATATTGACCATGAGGATTATACAGCTACTGTAGGGTTGCGTGATGCTTTTAATATTTGTGGAGTAAAAGAAATTTTACTGGCATTTTTCTGCTATTGCTCTTTTGAATCAGTATCAGGACTCTGGGCAAGCAGTTATCTTGTTGAATATAAAAACGTTGCACCTAAAACAGCTGCGTTTTTTGCTTCTATGTTTTATATAGGCATAACAGCAGGAAGATTTATTTCAGGTTTTGTGTGCAATCAAATCGGCGATAAAAATATGATACGAATCGGCATAGCAATTATGGGTTCTGGAATTGCACTTATTGCACTTCCAGCGGATAATGTAGTCTTTGCGTTAACGGGGCTTGTTGTAATAGGAATCGGGGCAGCACCGATTTATCCATCGATTATCCACTCAACACCTGATCATTTTGGCAAAGAAAACTCCCATGCCATAGTCGGTATTCAGATGGCAAGCGCATATTGCGGAAGCACACTGATGCCACCGGTTTTCGGTATAGTTGCACAATATATTCATATAGCACTTTATCCGATGTTTATGGCTGTATTGGCTTTTATTCTGTTTGCTATGACAGAACGAGTAAATAAGAAATGTAAAGACAAAACACATTTCATTAATTCTTAGATACAAACAATTATTTTTGAGGAGATACTAATGAAACCATTACTTATAATATATTTTTCAGGTGTAGGCAACACTAAAACAGTTGCCGGGATTATAAAAAGCTATGCTTATAAGAAAATACCAACAGAGATTTATTCTATAGAAAATCTGCCTGACAATTTTACAATAAATAACTATTCAGCTGTGATTCTCGGTACGCCTACATATCACTCCGAACCTGCAAAACCTTTGATAAAATTTCTTGAAACAGTGACATCCTCCCCCACCTGTAGAGGTGGGAGCTTCCCATCTCTATAGATAAGTTTCGGTTCTCGTTCGATAGTACTAACGTACTAAGCATAAGCGAGCTAACCCCGTATGTCCTACGGTTTTTATTTTTATCATGCAAAAACTATTCGCATACCTTC